>CANJOX010000232.1 GCA_947475795.1 Gemmatimonadota bacterium | reverse complement strand
GCCGTCGTCGCCCTCCCCGAACGCGCCGTCGAGCGGTTCACCGACGCCGCTGGTCGCGCCACGATCATCGCGTTGCCCACCGGCGGCTACGACATCGCGGTGCGTCGCATCGGCTTCGCCCCGTACCGGGGCCGCGTCGTGATCCAAGCCGGCATCGTGACCACGGCGGCCATCGCGCTGGCGCAGATCCCGGTGCAGCTCACCGGCATGGTGGTGCGGCCACGCGAAGTGTGCACCAAGCCCGGCCTGCCGGATCGCACGCGCGATCCCGCCGTGTACGATGTTGTGGAGTTGCTGCGGGAGAACGCCGACCAGTTCCGCCTGCTCACGTCGCAGTATCCATTTCGCTACGCCACGCAGCGCATCCTCGCCGCGCTCGCCGACAGCGCGGTGTTTGTCCAGACGGTCGATACGCTGGTGGCCGAGAGCAAGTCGTTGGGGGGCTATCGTCCCGGTCGCGTGGTGCGGGACCAGCGCGCCCCAGGCGGTCGCACCGAAACCACCATGGCGATTCCGGTGCTCTCCGATATCGCGGCCCCCTCGTTTATTGCCAACCACTGCTTTCACTTCGGCGGTGTCGTGACCGAAGGCGCCGAAACGTGGGTACGTCTCGAAGTGCGCGCCGCCGACAAGCTGCGCGCCCCCGATGTGCATGGCACCTTCTTTCTCGACAGCGCCACGGCGCAGTTGCGCCGCATGGAGCTCGAACTGAGCCGGCCCGATCGTCTGCCTCGCCGGCTGCAGGGTATTCGGACGGTGGCCGTGGCGACCACCTTCCGTGAGATCACGCCGGGGTTGTCGCTGGTGGATCGCGTCTGCGCCATCAATTGGCAGAAACCGTTTCAGGGACGCGGCCGGAGTCACCCGATCGAGCTGCAACAGCTCACCGCGTACAGGTTCGACGTGGCACCGCCCGATGCGCCGATGATGAGCGCGTATGACACGCCGGCGTGGCGCCCCCGCACGCAGGTGCCGCTTGGTCTGTTGTGGTGCGACGGGGTGGGCACGATCAGCTGACCGCGGAGCATTCCCGGTCGCCGGGGTACACATGTGGACGCGTTCGCGAGATTCGCGGGTATCCGCGGCATCGGCTATCGTCCACGGGAGCCCGCGTCACGAGCCCCCGATGCATGCCCCGCCGACCACCGGCTTGACCACCGACACGACCAACTCGACCGATGCAGAGTAGATCACTGACCATGTTTCCCGCGCGACCCTTCGCGTTGATGCTTTCGAGCGTCGTCATGCTCGGCGCCTGTGCGCGCGGATCGAGCGGTGTCTCCACGGCGCCCGAGCCGGCGATGCAGCCGGTCATGCAGGCACCGATCCAGGTCGCACCGCCACCACCGGCCCCGGTGTCATCCGACACCGCGCGGGCGGATTGGCAGCGCCTCGACTACGACACCGACCGGGTGATGGGCGTCGGCTCTGAGCGGGCGATCCGTGAACTGCTGACCTCGCGCCAGCCGCTGCGGCGGGTCGTCGTGGCCGTGATCGACGGTGGCGTCGATACCGCGCACACCCGGATCGCGCGCGCCCTGTGGAAGAATCCTCGCGAGATCGCGAAGAACGGCACGGACGACGACGGCAACGGCGTGATCGATGACGTGTACGGCTGGAACGCCCTCGCCACCGTCGATGGCACGCCAGTGCGCTACGACACGTTCGAACTCACGCGTCTCTATGCGGCCTGCCGCAATCAGCCCGCCGGATCGCTCACCGAGAAGCCCAAGTCTGCCGAGTGCAGCGAGCTCGCCTCGGCGTATCGCGACAAGGCGAAGGAGGTGAAGTCGACGTTGCTGCAGGTGGAGAACATCGACGAGATCCTGCACAGCGTGGAGCGCATACTGGGCACCGCCTTGAAGGGCGCGCCGATCACGCGTGCGTCGGTCACCGCGCTGCGGCCGACCTCGGCCGACATGGAAGAGGCCAAGCGCATGTGGATGCGACTCGATGCCGACGGGCTCAATGCCGCCGAGATCGCGAGTGCACGGGAGGCCTACGACTCGCAGGCCCGCTACGGGCTCGACACCCTCTTCAATCCGCGCTCGGCACAGCGCGTCGTCGGTACGCGCGACGTCACCGGCCCCGACGCGATGCACGGCACGCACGTGGCCGGCATCATCGGCGCGCTGCGAGGCGACGGTGCCGCCATGCAGGGGATCGCCCCGAATGTGGAGATCATGGCCGTACGTGCCGTGCCCGATGGCGATGAGCGCGACGTGGACGTGGCGCGGGCCATCCGCTACGCCGTGGACAATGGCGCGCAGATCGTGAACATGAGCTTCGGCAAGGGCTACTCGCCGGCCAAGGCGTCGGTGGATTCCGCGGTGCGCTATGCGGCATCGAAGGGCGTGCTGCTGGTGCATGCGGCCGGCAACGAAGGTGAAGACAACGACGAAACGCCGTCGTATCCCACGCCCGTGTTGAGTGGAGGTACGCGCGCGGCGAACTGGATCGAAGTGGGCGCGTCGAGCTGGAAGCCGCTGCCTGCGTTGCCGGCCGAATTCTCCAACTACGGCCGCGAACAGGTGGACCTCTTCGCGCCGGGTGTGGACATCCTGTCGACGGTGCCAGGCGGTGGTCTCAAGCGCGAGAGCGGCACCAGCATGGCGGCACCGGTGGTGTCGGGCGTGGCGGCGTTGCTGATGACCTACTTCCCGGAGTTGTCGGCGCTGCAAGTGCGCGACATCCTGTTGGAGTCCGTGCGCACGCTGCCCAATCTCGACGTGCGCCGACCGGGCGACGGATCGAAGGTCAAGTTCTCCACGCTGTCACGCACCGGCGGCGTGATCGATGCCTACGCCGCCGTGAAGCTGGCCCTGCAGCGCGTTGCGCCGCGGCCATAATGCGTCGGATACCACGGCGAAATTCGCGTCATCGTTTCCACCCTGCACATCCGGGCCTATCCATGCGTCCTGCCGCCAATCCAAAACGCACGCCGTCGTTCACGCGCCTCCGACACACCGTGGCCGGCGGAGCGCTCGCGCTGTCAGGGTTGATGTTTGTGCGCGACGTGGGGGCACAGGCGCCGAAGCGCGCCGGCTCGACGGCGACCGTGCGTCGCGGTGCGGCTCAGGATTCCGCCGAAGCGTTGGCCGTGTTCCGCGAGAACATTGCCGCGATTCACACCCGCAACAAGCCGCGCTATCTCGCCACGTACGTGCACACCCCGCAACTCGTCCGCCATTCGCCCGCGCGTCTGGAAACGGGCTACGAGGGGTGGCCGGCACGCACCGACAACGCCTGGCCGGATACGCTGATCGTGAGTGAGATGCGCGTCGTGCCGGTGGCACCGGGCGTGGTGTATGGCTACTACCGATACATCGGGGTGCCCGCGCCCGGTGATACGCTGACGGGCGTCTCGACACGAGTATTCGTGCGGACGCCCGTCGGGATGCGCATCACCGTGACCGCATCATGGAACGATGCGACGCCGGCGACGAAGCGCTAATCCTCGATCAGCAGCTCTTGCACTTGTGGTTGTTCTTCGCGCCCATCTTTTCCAGCAGTTCGATGGTGTCGAGGAACGGCGGAATACGCTGCACCGCCCCATTCGCCATATCGACCGTGGTCTGCCCGGTGCGGGCCACGGCCATGACGTCGGCGCCCTTGCTCACGAGATACGTGATCAACGCGTTGTCGCCACGGGCCGCCGCGTGATGCAACGGCGTGTAGCCCTTGAAGTCACGGGCGTTCACGTCGGCCTTGAGCTCTTCCACGAGAAACTTGACCGTCGGCACCCAGCTGTCGGGCGCGTGACGATGCGCGTTGGCCGCAAAGCCCTCGCCGTACCCGGCACCGCTGGCCGCATGAATCGCGAGCACACCGGGTCCGTTGTCCGGCACGGGTGGCAACCCTGACGGGTCCTTCCCCGCCGCAACATCCGCGTCGAGCTCTTCCGAGCCCGGCAAGCGACCGGCCGGCTTGATCGTGGCCACGTTCGGATCCGCACCGTACTTGAGCAGCAGCTTCATGGCGTCGAGATCGGTGCCGTACGCCGCGCGCCAGAAGGGCGTGGCCCCGGCAGTGCTGACGCTGAGCTGGTCGAAGTTGTACGACATGTACCACAGGTGCTTCGTGAGCCGCACGTTGACATCGGCGCCCGCCTTGATGAGCGCTTCCATCAGCTCGAGATACGACACAGTCGACTGGTACTGCGCCACCGGCTGCGGATACGCCGCCTTCGGCGCCCACACCACGTTGATCACGGCGTACAGCGGCGTCGCGTTCGCCGTGCTGGCGAGCTTCGGATCGGCCCCGCGATCGAGCAGCGTCTTGGCCAGATCGAAGCGGCCATTGATGGCGGCCATGAGCAGCGGCGTGGTGCTGTCACCGGCGCTGGCGTGGTTGATTTTCGCCCCCGCCATCAACAGCGCGTTCACCGCTGCCGTCTGGCCATCACGAACGGCGAGCAGCAGCGCGGTATTCCCCCCCTTGTTGCCCACCAGATCACCGTACGACGGGCCGCGTTGCCGGCGGTCGCCGGCGGTCGGCGTGATGCGGGTGTCGGAGTTGCCGGTGGGGGCTGCCGGTGCCGCCGACGGTGGGGCGGTGCGCGGCGTGGCCGCGGAGGCAGAGGCCGGGGCCGAGGAGGCGGCACCGGCAGCGGCAGCAGCCGCGCCAGGTCGGCCGGCACCAGGTGCCGCCGCCACGGCCGCCGGCGCCATCAGCGCCTCCGCCGACTTCATCGCCGCCAGCCGGCGCGAGCGCGTGACCAGAAACGCGCGGTCCTTCTTCTCCTGCTCGGGGATGCTCTGCGTGCGCGTTTCCGCTTCCATATCCGCGCCGCGCGCCACCAGCGCCGTGATCGCCGACACGCGATTCGCGGCGGCCGCCCACATGAGCGGCGTCTGCGAGAACGCGCCTTCGCGCACGTTCACCGACGCCCCCTTATCGATCAGCGCCCCGACGGTGGCGGCGTCGCCGCTGGCGGCCGCGAAGTGCAGCGCCGATGCACCGCCCGACGATGTGACCGCGTTGACGTTCGCACCGGCCGCCAGCAGCGCCTTCACCGCCTCGGCGCGTCCGTTCTGCGCGGCCAGATGCAGCGGTGTGTAGTTGGCGTTGCGGGTCACGGCATCGAGCCGCGCCCCCGCCGACACCAACATCCGCGTGGCCACCAGATTCCCGCGCGACGCCGCCCAGTGCAGCGCGGTCATCCCGTCACCCTGCGCCTCGTTCACGTCGGCGCCCTGCGTGAGCAACACGCGCAGACCAGCGCTGTCGCCGCGCATCACGGCATCGGCCAACGGCGAGTCGGACGCCGGATTACCGGCGGAGAACATGAGCGCCGCGCCGGCGGCGACACCAAGCATCGCCAGCCGACGGGCCGCCCGCGGCCATGCATGTACCAAGCGAGACTCAGGCATGCGCGTTCAGGTTGAGGGCACCCGTGCTGTCGCCGAACGTGGTCAGGTCGTTCATGCCAAGCGTATGCATCATGCTGAGCATCGCATTCGCCATCGGCGTGCCGTCCGGCGCCTTGATGTGCAGGTTGCCGGCCAGCCGGTTCTCGGCTTTGCCGAGCAGCATGAGCGGGCAGCGACGATGGTTGTGCACGTTCGGATCACCCATCGGCGAGCCGTAAATGATCATGGTCTTGTCGAGCATGTTGCTCTCGCCTTCCTGAATGCTCTTCAGCTTGTCCAGCAGGTACGGCAGCAT
>CANJOX010000231.1 GCA_947475795.1 Gemmatimonadota bacterium | reverse complement strand
TCCTCGGCGCCGGGGCGTTTGCCCGCCGCGGACGCGGAATGCCCTGCGCCCAAGAGCCCACCGGCCGATCGGTCCACACGTGCACTTCGTGGATCTTGCCAAGCACGCCCGACGCGATGATCTCGCTGATGCGGCGCGAGCCTTCCATCGAGTGGCCCTGATTTCCCATCTGCGTGGCAAGCTTCGGATTGGCCAATGCCGCTTTCTGCAGGAGTCGCACTTCGTGCACCGAATACGCGAGCGGCTTCTGCACGTACACGTGCTTGCCGAGCGACATCGCCGCCAAGGCGATGGTGGCGTGCAGGTGATCGGGCGTAGCGATCAGCACCGCGTCGATGTCTTTCTGCTGGTCGAGCATCTCGCGGAAATCCGTGTACTTCGCGGCGTTCTTGTAGGCCTCGCCGAGTTGCACGTCCTGCGGCGTCGGCTCTTCCGTGGGGGGATTGAGACGCCCGTTCAGTGACCGCTCCACGTATGCAAAATCCACGTCGCACACCGCTACGATGTTCTCGGTGAGCATCTCTGACATGTTGCGCATGCCCATCCCGCCGATACCGACACAGGCGATGTTGAGCTTGGCGCTTGGCGCGCGATAGCCGGGGCCCCCCAGCACGGCGCGTGGCACGATCATCGCGCCGAACGCGAGGGTGGCGCTGTCGGAGACGAAGTCACGACGGGAGAAGGAATTCGACATGGGAAGCGGTGGGGAGTCGTCAGGGGACGACACCGTGGTCGATCAAGTCGCGCGAGCTGGCACCATGATATATCCCTCGCGCCAACTGCCGTCGAGGCGGAACGGGGGCGCACCCGCCAATTGCACCTTGCCGGTGTGGCCGGCCGCCCACCAGGCGCCGGCAATGCCGCCCACGACCGCTTGGAGCTGATCATGGGTGTGCACCTGCTCGAGGGTGATACCGGTGCGCACCTGTAATCGGGCGGCGGCGTCCTGCACATCGGCCGACGACGCGCGTCCCTTCGCCATGAGTGGCGACAACCCCAGCGCACGCCAGCCGGCCGTGGGAAAGCTCTCCGTGATCACGCGGGCGGGCGGAGCGGCAGTGGCGTCGCCGGGCAGCGCCCAGTGGCTGGAGTCCAGCAACGCCTCGAAGAGGGCGATGGAAAAGGTCGTGAAACCGAGGTACGTACGCGGCTTCACCCCGTCAGGGGGAAGTCCGGTCTTCCCGGGCGCGCGGACCGCCCGTTCACTGACACGACAGTGCGGTGAATCGGTCTCCGGCGATCGCCAGCCCAGTGGCCCATCAATGCAGAGGCAGTGGACGTCGTGCACCTCGCACACATCGCGCAGCCAGGAGGCGAGCGCCGGCACCGACGGGCGTCCGCTGAGCGGCACAGGAACGGCCCGTGCGGTCAACGATTCGCGCGGTCCGTCGGCATCGCACGTCACCACGGCGACACCGATATCGCGGTAGTCCACGTACGCGAGATCGACCGACAGCGCGACCCCTCGGCGCGGTGCGTCGGTCGGCGAGGGGGGGAGCCGCATGTTCAGAAGCGCAGCATCCGCGCCGGCGTCACCTTGGACGGATCACCCACGTACGCCCACCGCACTTTGCCCATATACGTGCGGGCGGCCTGCTGAATCTGCTCCGGCGTGACCGCGCGAAGCTCGTCCACGAACTGCGCCGCACGACGGAAGTCGCCCTGATACAACTCGGCGCGCGCCAGCATGTTCGCCTGGTCCGCGTTTGTTTCGTTGTCGAGGAAATACGTGACAATGAACTGCTGCACCAAACGATCGAGTCCCTCGCGGGTGATCGTCCCTTCACGCAGCGACGCGATCTGCTGCTGCATGATCGTGAGCACTTCATCGGGCTGCGTCGTGGTGACATACAGCCCTCCCAGCGAGAACGCACGCTCCACAAACGGGGCATTCACCGAATACGTGAGATTGCGACGACCACGCACCTCGGCGAACAATCGGCCACTGAGCACGGCGCAGGCGAGTCGCAGCGCAGGATAGTCCTTGCTGGTGGCCTTCGGTCCGTGGAAGTAGCCCTGCAGATAGTTCGTGGGCAGCGTGCGCTTCTCCACCACATACGCGCTCGGCAAGTCCGCCGGCGGATCGGGGAGCGTCCACACATAGTTGCCTTTCGGCATACGCCCCAGCGTCTCGCGCACCAGCTTCTCCACCTTGGTGCGCGACACGTTGCCGACCACGACCAGCATCATGCGCGACGTCACGAACTGCGACGCATGATACGACTTGAGCGCGGAGGGAGTGATCGAGGTCAACGACTCCTCGGTGCCCGTGGGCTCGAGCGCATACGGATGGCCGGAGAACGCGATGCTGTCAGCGAGATAGTCTAGCAACGCGTCGGGGCTGTCCTTGCGCTGACGCGTGGCCGTGACGAACTGCTCGCGCAGCAATTCCACCTCAGCCAGATCGAGACGTGGCGCCATGACCCGATCGGCCAGAATGGCCCACGTGCTATCGAGGCCGGTGGTGGTGGCGCGCAAGCTGATCGTCGTCCAGTCGGCATTCGCGCCCACGCCGATGGCGCTGCCCAACTGCGCCATCTTCGTGCGCAACACATCGCGCGGATACTTCGCGGTGCCACGTTCGCTTGCTTCCAGCAGCAGCGTCTCGATCCCCTGCGTGCCCGCCGTCAGCTGCCGCGTGCCCCCCAAGAGATACAGGTTGGCCGCCACCACGTTGTTGGCACTGACGCGACGCAGAATCACGGGAATGCCCGCGACATCGAATTTCGACGTCAGCGTGTCGGTCGGCGACGTAATCGCCGGCGAGAGGTCATCCGGCTTCGCGGGTGCCGCCTTCGCAGCGGCCTTCACCGGCGCTTTTGCCGCCGGCTTCTTCACTGTCGCCTGTGCCGCCAGCGCTCCCGCCGAGCACACCATCACCGCCGAAAGCAGAACCCCGTACCGCATACCCCGTACTCCATACTGTTTGTTCACGGCCGCACCACCGGACGCGTCGCTGGCGTCAACAGGTCCTTCTCCGTGAGACCGATCGCACGGCGCGCTTCAGCGGAGAGCAACACGCTCGTCACACGCGGCTTCCCCGCGATGTACGTCGTGGTGTATCGCAGAAGATCGGTGATGCGCTGCTGGGCCATGGTATCCGTGTAACTGATGAAGTAGTCAAGGTTGGAGACGCTCCACCAGAAGCCGATGGTGTGCGCGATTTCCGAGGCCTTCTCGATGCCGAATGCGCTTGACACGGTACGCTGCGCCTTGACCGCTTCCAGTTCGCGCGTAGTCACGTAGGTGGGATCGGTGAAGCGCGCGATCTCGCGCTCCAAGGCCGCCATCGCCGCGCGATACTTGTCTGGCGTGGTTTGTCCGCTAATCGAAATGGGACCGGTCTGATTCAACGTGTAGTAATTCACCCCGACGCCCTGCCATAATCCGGTGTCGACGAGATTTTTCTGAAAGGTCGATCCCGGTGTATTGAGCACGTCGCTGAACACGTCGGCCGCGAACGTCGCGCCCGGATCCTTACCGACACTCGGCCCCTGCCACTGAATCAATACGGCCACGGCGTTAATCGGTTCTTCGCTGATGTACCCCGTGTTGCCGTCGAGGGTGGGAATGGGCGGGATGGGATCCGCCTTGAATGGATCCGCACCACGCGGCCAAGCGCCAAACACCTGCTCGGCCAGCACGAACACCTGCTCCGGATTGACATCGCCCGTCACGATCAGCGCGCTGTTGTTCGGCACGTAGTACTTGCGCTGAATCTCGCGCATCTGCGCCGGTGTCACGTTGGCGATCACCGTACGATCGCCGATCGTATTCTTGCGGCTGAACTGGCCGGGGTACAACAACTCGGTAGCCCTTTGCTGAAAGGCGAACCCTGGCTGCGCCTCGTTGCGGTCGTACTCGCCCAGCACGACTTCCTTCTCACGCTTGAGTTCATCGTCGCGAAAGGTGGGATTAATCAGCGCGCTGGCCAGGAAGCGCAGACCACCGGCCACCGAGTCCGCGGGTAACGTGAGATAGTAGTTCACGCGCTCTTCCTGCGTCGTGCCGTTGAACACCGCGCCCAGCTCGGCGGCGCGATCGTTGAAGGCTTCGGCGTCAGGGAGATCCTTGTTCGCCTTGAAGAACATGTGCTCATACATGTGCGCCAAGCCGGCGAACTCAGGGCTCTGCGTGAACGCGCCGTTCCGCACATCGATTTCCAGCGTCGCGATCGGCACGCCGTGGTTTTCCACCACGATGACTTCCATGCCGTTCGTGAGGACCTTGCGGCGCACCACCTTGGCCAGCTCAGCGCGGGACTGCGCCGACAGCGGCTGCGGCGTGGCCGCGGGGATGGCCACTGCGAGCAGGGCAGCGATGACGAGGTGCCGGAGGGACGGCCGGGCGCCGAAGGGTGCGGGCATGCGACGTCGGAAGAGGAAAGGACGGACGGTCTCACCCGAACAATGGCGCACGGACCCACTCCGGGGGAATCTTTCGGCATGACTCCCACCCAGATCGCCGACGCCCTGGTCGCGGCATCCGTGCGCACGCTCGATCGCCGCCGCCTGCACCTTAGTGCACCGCTCGCGCCGTTCACGACGTTCCGCATCGGTGGTCCGGCCGACGTGCTCTTCGAGGCACAGACGGCCGAGGAACTGGCAACAGCGATCGTGGCCGCGAAGCAGGCGGGGATTCCATGGTTTGTGCTAGGGCTGGGCGCGAATGTCCTGATCGGCGATCGCGGCATCCGCGGACTCGTGATTCGGAATACGGCGGCCGCCCACACGATCTCCGCCAACGGGATTCTCTGGACGGAGAGCGGCGCGATCATGCAGGACCTCGTACTCGAGACGGTGCGCGCCGGCTGGTCGGGGCTCGAGCACTACATCGGTATCCCGAGCACGGTGGGCGGCGCCCTGTGGCAGAACCTGCATTTTCTGTCGCCGGCCCCCGAGCGCGAGCGGACGATGTTCATCGCCGAAGTGTTCGAGTCGTGCGAGATCTTGGACGAGGAGGGAGACCGGAAGGTGGTCGACGCCGGGTACATCCAGTTCGGCTATGACGACACGGTATTTCACCATCGGCGTGACGTGGTGCTGAGCGCCACCTTCCAGCTCACCAAGGCCGATCCGGCCCGGCTGCACCAGATCCTGCAGGAGAACCTCTCCTGGCGCGGCTCCCGGCACCCATGGCTGGAGGTGCATCCCAGCGCCGGCTCGATCTTCAAGAAGATCGAGGGCGTAGGCGCCGGTCGTCTGATCGATCAGTGCGGACTCAAGGGCTACCGGGTGGGCGACGCCCAGATCTCGCACATCCACGCCAACATTCTGGTCAATCTCGGGCATGCCACCGCGGCTGACGTGCGGGCGTTGGTGGCCCACGCGCAGGCCGCCGTGAAGGAACGGTTCGGCTACGAACTACAACCGGAAGTCGGCTTTATCGGGGAGTTTTAGCGCCGTTCTCTGCGTTCTCGGCGCCCTCTGCGCCTCCGCGTGATCGGTTCGCGGCCGTTGGCTTGGGAACCGATCACGCGGAGGCGCGGAGAGCGCAGAGTTCGCAGTGAGCGCAGAAGAAACGAAACAGGGGAGCACGGTGTCGAAACGCTGGCGAGGGATCGTCCGTAGCCTATTGGACAGATCCTGCCCGCTCCCTCCGATCCCTCCCCGACGTGCTTCGTCGTTTCTTCGTGATTGCCGTACTCGCCGTGTTGGGCGTGTCGGCCGCCCCAACTCCCGCCGCCGCCCAGCAAGTAGAC
>CANJOX010000230.1 GCA_947475795.1 Gemmatimonadota bacterium | reverse complement strand
CTTTGGTATGTTTCCCAGACGGTGGTGGTCGAGCAGGGCGCCGAGGTACTCGAGCAGGCAGTTGCCCGTGTGCTGTCGGCGCGCGGGGCCACCGTTCCCACCGCCGGCTTCGGTCGGCCTTAAATACCTCGCGCCATGGCACAAGATCTTCTCCGCCTGCCGACGGACAGCATCGTCCGCCCGGACAAGGACCGGTTCCTCAACGAAGAGAACCCCTTCGAGGCGATGATGTCGCGCTTCGATCGGGCCGCCGAGCTGCTCGATCTCGAGCCCGGCATTTATAAAATCCTCCGCAATCCGGAGAAGCAGCTGATCGTCTCCGTTCCCGTGCAGCTGGACAACGGCGACGTCGAGGTGTTCACCGGGTACCGAGTGCTGTACAACACCTCGCGTGGCCCCGCGAAGGGCGGGATCCGCTTCGACATGAAGGTCAACCTCGAAGAGGTGAAAGCGCTGGCCGCGTGGATGACGTGGAAATGCGCCGTCGTCAATTTGCCGTTCGGTGGGGCGAAGGGCGGCGTGATCTGCGACCCGCTCACGATGAGCGTCGGTGAACTCGAGCGCGTGACGCGCCGGTACACCAAGGGCATCATCTCGCTGCTCGGCCCCGACACCGACGTGCCGGCGCCGGATGTGAATACGAACGAGCGCGTGATGGCGTGGGTCATGGACACGTACTCGATGCACGTGGGGCGTACGGAGAACGCCGTCGTCACGGGCAAGCCCATCGAGATGGGTGGATCGCAGGGGCGCCGTGAGGCGACCGGTCGCGGGTGCATGTTGGTGACGCGCGAAGCGATGCAGCACCTCGGGCTGCCGATGAAAGGGGCCACGGTCGCGGTGCAGGGCTTCGGCAACGTCGGATCGACGGCAGCCAAGCTGCTGGCGGCGGAAGGGTGCAAGATCATCGGCATCGGCGATCGCGCGGGCTCGTTCTACAATGCGAAGGGGATCGACGTCGATGCGGCGATCGCCTATGTCCAGCAGCACCGCTCGTTGGAGGGGTTTACCGGCGCCGAGGTCATCGACGCCGACGAACTGCTCACCCTCGAGGTGGATGTGCTCGTGCCGGCGGCGCTCGAGAACGTGATCACGACGAAGAATGCGGCGCGAATCCGCGCCAAGGTGATCTGCGAGGGCGCGAACGGACCGACGACGGCGGCGGCGGATCCCATTCTCGACGACAAGGGGATTTTCGTGATTCCCGACATCCTGGCCAACGCGGGCGGCGTCACGGTGTCGTACTTCGAGTGGGTGCAGGATCGCATGGGCTATTTCTGGTCCGAGGCCGACGTGAACGAGCGCCTCGGCGGAATCATGACCCGTAGTTTTCAGGATGTGTTATCACTGTCGAAGCAGCATCGGGTGAACATGCGCACGGCCGCGTACATGGTGTCGATCAGCCGGGTCGCGACCGTGCATCGCCTGCGCGGCATCTACGCGTGACCGTTGCTCCGGCGCGGCGTCCGGTGTCATGCGGATTTCGCTGCTGGTGATCGGCCGGCCTCGTCACGCGGGGCTGGCCGATGCCATCCGGGACTACGAGTCGCGCGCGGCGCGCTACTGGCCGCTGGACGTGATCGAGGTGAAGGAAGAGTCGGGGCGTGGGTTGGCGCCGGCGCTCGTGATGGAGCGGGAGGCCGAGCGACTCGCCGACCGGGTTCCGGCGGATGCGCAGGTGGTGGCGTGCGATCCGGGGGGCGAATCGATGGCGTCGCCGCGCTTCGCCGAGTGGCTGCACGCCCAGCGTGAACAGGCGCGGAGCGTCGCGCTCGTGATCGGCGGTGCGCATGGACTCGGTGAGGCGATCCGCCGTCGGGCCGTGCGTCGTTTGTCGCTTGCGCCATGGACGTTGCCGCACGAGGTCGCGCGGCTGGTGCTCTCCGAGCAGTTGTACCGGGCGGGCACCATCATTCGAGGGGAACCGTACCACAAGTGAGCAACCGTCGTGACACTGTTCTTGAGTCGGTTCCGATGTCGGTAGACGGCGTGATCGTCCGCAGTGCACCGTTGGGCGGCAGTACGCTGTCTCAGGCGGTGCAGCGCGGTGACCTCGGCGCCGATTGGTACGCCGCGCGCCCCGCCACCGCGGCGGGGTGGCGATCGCGAGCGGAGCATGTGTTGAACGGCGTGCGCGGCATCGATTGGCTGGCGCCGCTCGCGCCGGCCTTTGGGGCCACGGGCGCGGCGGCCGATCGTCTGGCGCGGGCGGCGGCCCGCGGTGTCGTCGTGACCACCGGACAGCAGCCCGGGTTGTTCGGCGGTCCGCAGTACACGTGGAGCAAGGCCATGAGCGCGCTGGCGTTGGCCGACGAGCTTGAGGAGGCGATCGGATGTCCGGTGGCGCCGGTGTTTTGGGCCGCCAGCGACGACGCCGATTGGATGGAAGCCGCCGTGACACACGTGGCGACCGCGCGCGGGCTGCAGTCGCTCTCGATGTCTGGCCCGGCGACGGATGGCATCGCGATGGCGGATGTCCCGCTCGGGGACCTGACGGAGTCGCGCGCCGCTCTGGCGTCGGCGTGTGGGTCGGCGGCGCAGGCGAGTGTCCTTGACGCGATCGATGCGGCGTACGTGGCGCATGCCACGGTCGGCGCCGCGTATGTCCAGCTCCTGCGTGCCCTGCTGGAGCCGATGGGCATCGCCGTCCTCGACGCCGCGCATCCGGCTGTGCGGGTCGCGGCCGACCCGTTCCTGCGTCATGCACTCGCCGCGTCGTCGTCCGTCGCGCAGGCGCTGCACGCGAGGACGCAGGCGATCGGTGAGGCGGGTCATGTGCCGCAGGTCGACCTCATCGACGGCTTGTCGCTGGTGTTCCGGACGCGACTTCGCTCGGACGGGGATGGCGTGGAACGGGTGCGTGAGCGCATTCCACTCGAGGGTGCCGTGGCGGCGTCGCGCGAGGCGGAGGTCGGGACATTGGGTGCCAACGTGCTGTTGCGCCCCGTTCTCGAGCGTGCGCTGCTCCCCACGCTCACGTACCTCGCCGGTCCGGGCGAATTGGCGTACTTCGCGCAGATCGCCCCCATCGCGCATGCGCTGGGGGCCGAAGCGCCGGTCGTGTCGCCACGCTGGTCCGGCGAAGTCCTCGATGCCGACGCGTTCCGGGCGCTCGATCGCCTGGAACTCAACGAAACCATGCTGCGCGATCCGCACGCCGCTGAAAAGCACGTGGCACGGCAGATGCTCGATGAGGGGATCACCGACACGCTCGAGCGGCTGCGTGTCGCGATTGACGCGCAACTCCGGACGCTGGCCGACAGCGTGGATGGGGCAGGGGCTCCGGTGCATCCCGACGTGATCGCGGGGCTGCGGCGGGACCTCACGCACCGTATCGACACCTTCGAGCGCCGTGTGCTCGGTGGTGTGAAGCGCTCCGCGCATGAGGCGATGCGTGAGGTTGCCTTTGTACGAGCGTCCTTGCGTCCGTCGGGCGCGTCGCCGGAGCGCGTCCTGAATCTGATGCCGTATCTGGCGCGATTTGGCGTGGACGTGCTCGCGCGCATGCGTGACGCGGCGCGACCGCACGCCCACGCGCTCGTGCACGGTACCCCCACCGCGTCATGAGCGAGGCCGGAGGCGGACGCTCGGCGTTCGTCGTTGGTGCCGGTATCCTGATCAGCCGCCTCGTCGGACTGCTGCGCAACACGGCGTTCGCGTACTACTTCGGATCGGGGGCGGCGTCGGACGCGTACAACGCCGCCTTCAAGATTCCCAACGCCGTGCGGAATCTGCTGGGGGAGGGGACGTTGTCGGCGGCGTTCGTGCCAGTGTACAGCCGCCTGCTAGGGCGAGAGGATCCGTCGGCGGCGCGTGCGTTGGCGAACGCCGTGCTCGGGTTGATGCTGGTCGCGGTATCGCTGCTCACGCTGGCCGGGATTGCTGCGGCCCCGGCGCTGACGGCCGTGTTGGCCCCGGGCTTCGATGAGCCCACGCGCGCGCTGACCACGCGGGTGACTCGCGTGCTGTTCCCGATGACCGGGTTGATGGTGATCAGTGGATGGTGCCTCGGAATCCAGAATTCACACCGCCGGTTTTTCTGGTCGTACGCCAGTGCGGCCCTGTGGTCGATCGCGCAGATCTTGTTGCTGCTCGTGTGGGGTCGGCATGCCGGCGACGCGATGACGTTGGCCTACTGGCTCGCGTGGGCGACGCTGGGTGGTGCCGTGCTGCAAATCGGCGCCCAGTTGCCGGAGGTGTTCCGGCTCGTAGGGCGCGTACGGCCAACGCTGAATCGGTCGTCGGAGGGGGTCGGGCAAACCCTCGGTAACATGCTGCCGGTGGTAACGGCGCTGGGGATCGTGCAGATCTCGAGCTTCGTCGACCTACAGATCGCGTCGTTCCTTCCGCGCGGGGCGGCCACCAACATGGCCTACGCGAATACGCTGGCGCTGCTGCCCGTGTCGCTCTTCGGCGTCTCCGTCGCTGCCGCCTCGCTGCCGGAGTTCGCGCGCGAATCCGGTGCCACGGATTCTGCCGCCCTGCTGGAGCGCCTGCGCGGTGGATGGCAGCGCATCCTGTTTTACATCGTTCCCAGCGCGGTCGTCTTTATCGCCTTCGGCGATTATTGCGTCGGGATTCTTTACCGCGCCGGTCGATTCGGCGGGGCCGAGCAGCAGGCGGTGCACTGGGTTCTGGCGGCATATGCCGTCGGCCTGGTGAGTTTCGGGTCGGTCAAGCTGCTGGGGTCGGCGTACTACGCCATGCAGGACTACCGCACACCACTGCGCGCCTCCGTGGCGAGCCTCACGGTGTCGGTGCTGGTCTCGATGGCCATCGCGCTGCCCCTGCGCGCGCTGCCGATGGCGGCGGCGGGGGTGGCGCTCGGATCGGCCATGGGCTCCTACGTGAACCTGTCGTTACTGATTCGCGGGCTGCGTCAGCGTCTCGGCCCGCTGTACACGTCGGCGATGTGGCGTGGGACGCGACGTATCATCACCGCGGCGGCGATCGCTGGCGTGGTCGGGACGGTCGGCCGCTTTGTGGTGCAGCGGTGGGTTCCCGGTGCGCACCCGCGTGTTGCTGGCGTGCCGGTCCTGATGTTGTTCGCGGCCACCTATCTGATCGTGGCGTGGCTGATGGGATCCGCTGAGGCGGCGCGGTGGCTCCGCCGTCCGGTGCGCGGTGCGCGTACATGAGTGCGGAGCACGATCAGCGACTCAGTGACGCGCTGCTGCTCCCCGACGACGACTGGACGAGTGCGGCGATTGCCCGCGGCATGCCGGTGAGTATCGCGCAGAAGCTGCCACACCTGCCCGAGTCGCCGGGGGTCTACCTCTGGAAGGATGAGGATGGGGCCGTCCTGTACGTCGGCAAGGCGAAGCGCCTGCGCTCGCGGGTCAAGAGCTACTGGGCACAGGATCACCTGAGCAGCCCGAAGACGCGCGGGCTGATGCGCAAGGCGCGCCACCTCGACACGATCGTGGTGCCCAGCGAGTCGCACGCGCTGATTCTCGAAGCCACGCTGATCAAGGAGTACCATCCACGCTTCAACATCGCGCTGCGCGACGATAAGTCGTATCCGTACATCAAGGTCACCGTGCAGGAGCCGTTCCCGCGCGTGATCGTCACGCGGCGGCTGCAGGACGATGGGGCGCGCTATTTCGGCCCGTACACCGACGTGGGAGGCATGCGGCGCGCGCTGAACGTGGTGAAGCGCATTTTCACTGTGCGGTCGTGTCACTACGCACTCCCGCGGGAGACGCCCGATCG
>CANJOX010000229.1 GCA_947475795.1 Gemmatimonadota bacterium | reverse complement strand
AGGTGCGGGCACGGTGTCGGCGTCGATGCCGAGCACCCACGCGCCCTTCGCCTGCCGGAGGCCCGTCTCTAGCGCCCACACCTTGCCCACCCATCCGGCCGGCAGCGGATCGTCGGTCACCAGACGAATGCGCGGATCACGGGCCGCCGCCGCCTCGACCAACTCACGGGTGCCGTCGGTGGAGCGGCTGTCCACCACCAGCACCTCCAGCATCGGCGCCTGCTGCGCCAGCAGCCCCTCGAGGCACGGACCGATCCGCGCCGCCTCGTTGAGCGTGGCCACGATCACCGACACCGTGGTATCCGTGCGCGGGTCGCGGCGCGGCGCCACCGGCGGACGGCGGGTGCGCCCGGGCATGAGCCGCGCCAGCAGGAGCAGCAGCAAGGGCGCCTGCACCGCCAGCAGCACCACACCAAGCCCACGTCCCACGTCAGCAAACATGAGGAAGGGAGTCGAATCCATCGCGGGTCAGGAAGAAATCGGGAGAATCCACGCGGGGAAGATACCACGATCCGGCGGCGCGCGGCCCACGCTGTCCGGCGCCGCACGCCGTCGGACGCCGCACGGTGGCGGCGCGGCGCCCCAGCGCGTACGCTACCCAACGGTACGCCCTGTCCCCGTCCGCCGTTCCCGATCCCATGCCTCGCACCAACCCGTCCCCGGGCACCCTGCTGCTGAAGAACTGGGTGCGCCTCGCGCCCCTGCCCTTCGGCAAACGCCTCTTCAGCTGGGTCGTGGGGCGTACCGCGCCCTACACCGGCTCGGTCGGCGGTGTCTTCACTGACGTCCGCCCCGGCTTCGCGCGCGTGCAGCTGCGCGACCGGCGGGCCGTGCGCAATCACCTAGCCTCCATCCACGCGGTGGCGCTGGTGAATCTGGCCGAGATGACGAGCGGCGTGGCGCTGATGACGGCGCTCCCCGCCGGGGTCCGCGGCATCGTGACCGGACTCTCCATCGAGTACCTCAAGAAGGCGCGCGGCACACTGGTGTGCACCACCACCGCGCAGGCGCCGACCACCGTGACCGCGCCGATCACACACGACGTGCAGGCGGACATCATGAATGCCGACGGCGATCTGGTGGCGCGGTGCCTCGTGCACTGGCGCCTGTCGCCGCCGGACCCTGCTCGCGAGACGGCCCGATGACTGAGACGCCCGCCTTCGACACGCCGCTCACCCGGCACGCGCACATCCGCATTCCGCTCATCTGCGGCCCGATGTACCCCTGCAGTAACCCCGAGCTGGTGGCCGCCGTGAGCGCCGCCGGCGCCCTCGGCATCGTGCAGCCGCTCGCGCTCACCTACGTGCACGGCTACGACTTCCGCGACGGGCTGCGCACCATCAACCGGCTCAGCGGCGGCGCGCCCATCGGCTTCAACGCCCTCATCGAGGCGGCGTCGAAGACCTACCACAACCGCATGGTGAAGTGGGTGGACATCGCGCTCGAGGAAGGGGTGCGCTTCTTTCTCACCTCGCTCGGCAATCCCCGCTGGGTGTGCGACCGCGTGCACGCGGCCGGGGGCGTGGTGTACCACGACGTGACCGAACTGAAGTGGGCCCAGAAGGGGCGTGACGGCGGCGTGGACGGCCTCGTCGCGGTGAACCGCGACGCCGGGGGACACACCGGGTCACGCGAGGCGCAGGCGCTGCTGGACGAAGTGCGCCCCCTTGGCCTCCCGGTGGTGGCCGCCGGCGGGGTGGGCGAGCCCGAGCAGTTCAAGGCGCTGCTGGACATGGGGTATGCGGGCGTGCAGCTGGGCACGCGTTTCATCGCCACGCCGGAGTGCCGCGCCGACGACGCGTACAAGTACGCCATCGTGGAAGCGCAGTCCCGCGACATCGTGCTCACGGAACGTCTCACCGGCGTGCCGGTGTCGGTGATCCGCACGCCGTACGTCGAAAAACTCGGCACCCGCGTGGGGCCGATTTCACGCTGGATGTTCAAGGGGCGCAAGACGAAACACTGGATCCGCACCTTCTATGCACTCCGCTCGCTCCGGCAGCTCAAGCGATCCAGTGTGGACGGCGCGACGCAAGACTACTGGCAGGCTGGACGGAGCGTGGATGCCATTCACGAGATCAAACCCGCAGGAGACATTGTGCGCGACTTCGCAAGTGCGTTGACGGGAGCCGCCGTGAAAGCGGTGGTGCTGCTGATGCTGTGGCTGGGAGGATCGCCGGAGGTGCACGCGCAGGCGATCGCAACCAAGGGGCTGCGCGCCCCGGTCACGCTGGCGCGTGACTCGGCCGGCATCGTGCACATCGAGGCCGCCAACGAGCACGATCTGTTCTTCGCGCAGGGGTACAGCGCGGCGCGCGACCGGCTCTTTCAGCTGGAGCTGTGGCGCCGGCAGGCGACCGGTACGATGGCCGAGGCCTTGGGGCCGCGCTGGGTGGCACGTGACCGGGCGTCGCGGCTGCTCCGCTATCGCGGGTCGATGACCACCGAACTGGCGCACTATCATCCGCGCGGCGCGGCGATCATTGGGGCGTTCGTGGATGGCGTGAACGCCTACGTGGATCAGGTGCGTGCCGATCCCTCGCTGATGCCGCCGGAGCTCACATGGCTCGGGATCACGCCGCAACACTGGACGCCGGCGGTGGTGATCTCGCGGCACAATGCGCTGGCATCGAATGCCACCGACGAACCGGGGATCGCACGCGCCGTGCGTGAAATCGGAGAAGCCGCGGTGGCTCGGCGCAAGCACTACGAACTCTCGCCGGTCCGGCTGGGGCTCGACTCGCTCGTGGCGCGCGCACTCGATGCCGCGCCGGGCACGAGCATGCTGGCGGCCTACAACGACTTCAAACAGGGTCCCAACTTCCGCGCGTCGGAGTTGCCGGAGGCGTTGCGGCGCGCGGCCCCGCCCGTCGACACCGGCACGCCGGGCTTCGATCGCTGGGAGAGCAACAATTGGGTGATCGCGGGATCACGCACCGCCAGCGGTAAGCCGATTGTGGCGAACGATCCGCATCGCACGATCTCAGTGCCCTCCCTGCGCTACATGGTGCATCTGAAGGCGCCGGGGTGGGACGTCATCGGCGGCGG
Source organism: Gemmatimonadota bacterium (assembly GCA_947475795.1). Next base: position 2,668 of record CANJOX010000229.1, on the reverse strand, counting down.
CGAGCCCGCGATTCCCGGGGTCTCCATCGGCCACAACCAGCATGGGGCGTGGGGACTCACGGTGTTCGGCATTGATGCCGAGGACCTGTACACCTACGCGCTCGATGCCACCGACGCACGGGCGTACCGGTATCGCGGCGCCCGTGAGCGCATGCGTCAGATCATCGACACGATCCGGGTGAAGGGAGCCGCCCCGGTGATCGTCACGCTGCAGTACACGCGGCATGGGCCGGTGCTGTTCGCCGACAGCGCGAAGCGCGTGGCGGTGGCGCTGCGCGCGGCGTGGCTGGAACCGGGCGGTGCCCCGTACCTCGCGAGCTTGCGTCTCAATCAGGCGCGTACGTGGAGTGAGGCGCGCGCGGCGCTCTCGTTTGCCCGTATGCCCGCGCTGAATTGGATCTGGGCCGACACCAGCGGCGCGATCGGCTGGCAAAGCGCCGGCATCGCGCCGATCCGCAAGAACTGGGATGGCCTGGTGCCGGTGCCGGGTGACGGACGGTTCGAGTGGAGCGGATTCCTGCCCATTCCGCAGCTGCCGCACGAGACATCACCGGCGCGTGGCTACGTGGGCACGGCCAACGCGCTCAATGTGGCCGCCTCGTACCCCAACGCCAACGCACTGGCGCGCACGTGGGCGGAGCCGTTCCGTCGCGACCGCCTGCTGGCCGTGCTCGACACCACCCGCACCGCCGCGCTGCCGCAGATGATGGCGCTGCAGCATGACGAAACGCCCATGGCGGCGCGGGCACTCGTGCCCCTGCTCAAGGCGGTGGCACTCACCGGCGCCGCCTCGATGGCTGCCCGCGACTCCGTGCTGGCGTGGAACGGCGTGCTGTCGGCCAGCTCACGCGGCGCCGCCATTTATGCGGTGTGGGAACGCAAGCTGCTCACGCACACCGCGGACATCGTGCTGCCGCTCACGGTGCGCCCCATCCTGCGCACCGTGTCACTCGCGCAGACGATCGAGTGGCTCACGCAGCCGGACTCGCTGCTGGGCGCCAATCCCGTCGTGGCGCGCGACTTCATTCTGTTCCGCGCCTTCAACGAAGCGGTGGCCGATCTCACCAAGCGCTTCGGCCCGAACATCGCCGACTGGCGCTACGGCGACGCGAAGCTGCACGCCGCGCGCATCGCGCATCCGCTGGACGGGATCATCGCCGACTCGCTGCGCCGCCGGCTCTCGCACGGGCCACTGCCGCGCGGCGGCTACGCCAACACGCTCAACGCCACGGGCAACACCGACAACCAAACCGCTGGCGCCAGCTTCCGCGTGGTGATGGACCTCGCCAACTGGGACGGCGCGATGGTGACCAACACCCCGGGCCAAAGCGGCGATCCACGCAGCCCGTACTACAGCAATCTCTTCGGGCCGTGGGCTCGGGGAGAATATGCGCCGTTGCCGTACTCGCCGGCGGCGGTGAAAGCCCGCACGGCGGAGACTATTGTACTGCGGCCGTAACATCCGTCCCATCCCCCCAACCCCCGGAGCCTCCCGATGCTCGCCCTCCGCCTCCCGCTCACCCTCGCCACCGCGTTCCTCACCACCACCACGCCCACGACGCCCACGCCGCAACAGGACATGTCGTTCTTCATCACCAGTGTCGGCGCCGGCAACGGTGCGGCGCTCGGTGGACTCGAGGGCGCCGACAAGCATTGCGCCACGCTCGCCGAAGCGGCTGGTGTGCGCGGCAAGACCTGGCACGCCTACCTGAGTCAGCAGGCGCTCGACGGCAAGTCGGCCGTGAATGCGCGCGACCGCATCGGCAAGGGCCCGTGGAAGAACGCCAAGGGTGTGGTCGTGGCCACCAGCGTCGATGATCTGCACAGCGACAACAACAAGTTGTCGAAGGAGAACAGCCTCACCGAAAAGGGCACGGTGGTGAACGGCCGCGGCGACACGCCCAACACGCACGATGTCATGACCGGGTCCACGCTCGACGGACGCGTGTCCACCGACGCCGGCGACAGCACCTGCAAGAACTGGACGAGCAGCGGCGAAGGCGCGGCGCTGGTCGGCCATCACGATCGACAGGGCGGCGGGGTCAATCCGACGTCGTGGGTGTTCGCCCACCCGTCGCGCGGATGCAGTCAGGAGAACCTGAAAGCATCCGGCGGGGCGGGACTCTACTACTGTTTTGCGGTGTGATACTGAACCGCCAACGGCTTAGTGAGCAGGGAGGAGGGTATCAGGATGGAGTGCGCAGGAACGCAGCGCGTGTTTCTCTGCCTCCTCCGCCCTGACACCCTCCACCCTGCTCCCTAAGCATTTGGCCCTTTACATCCCCTGCAGCCAGAACGCGAACCACTGCCGGATCCGCCCGAGGCGGTCCACCAGCAGCCACGGTTCACCGGTGCGCGACAGATCATGATTTGAGCGCGGATAGCGCACCATCTCCACCGGCACGCCCTGCTTCTTCAGCGACATGAACCAGATCTCCGCACTCCCCATCGGGGTGCGGTGATCTTCTTCACTTTGCACGATCAGCATCGGCGTCTTCACCTTCTGCACGTAGCGGATCGGCGAGAGCGTGTCGTACAGCGCCTGATTGTCCCACGGCTTCCCGTAGAACTCGAACTCGGTGAGCCCCTGCGCGTCGCTGCTGCCGTACCAGTACGTCCAGTCGGTGATCGTCCGGTCGGTCTCGATGGCCTTGAAGCGATCGGTCTT
>CANJOX010000228.1 GCA_947475795.1 Gemmatimonadota bacterium | reverse complement strand
CGCTGTAGCCGCTCGAACTCCACCCGGCAGCGTTCCAGCCACCGGATGCTGCGCTCCATGGCTTCCCGCGCCAGACCGGCCTCGGTCTGCCCGGGGACCACGTGGTCGAACTGCATGATCACGTCGGCACCCAGATTGCGCTCGATCCGCATGACGGATTCGGGGGTGAACTGCTGCCGTGACCCATCGAGGTGGCTGCGGAACTCCACGCCCTGTTCGTTGATCGTGCGCAGCCCTTCCAGCGAGAACACCTGAAAGCCACCGGAGTCGGTGAGGATCGGGCCGTCCCAGTGCATGAAGCGATGCAGGCCGCCCATGGTGCGGATCATGTCATCGCCGGGCCGCAGGCGCAGATGATACGCGTTGGCCAGGATCATGGTGGCGCCGAGCCGCTGCAGATCTTCAGGATCGAGCGACTTGACCGACGCCAGCGTGCCCACCGGCATGAACTGCGGCGTGTTCATCACGCCGTGCGGCGTCGTGAATTCGCCGGCCCGGGCGTGGCCGTCGGTGGCGTCGAGTTTGAAGGAAAAAGTCACGTGGGGAATCTACTGGCTCTCACGTGCGTTTCGGGTTGCGAGTTGAAGTTCGGAGTTGCGCGTTGAACAACCCAGAACTCGAGACGTGAACTCACCACTCGGAACTCACCAGCGATCGACGGAACGAAGCACCACCGTCACAGAATGCACATCGCGTCGCCGTACGAATAGAACCGGTAGTTTTCGGCCACGGCCGTCCGGTACGCCTGCATGGTGCGGTCGTACCCCGCAAAGGCGGCGACGAGCATGATGAGCGTGGACTTCGGCAGGTGGAAGTTCGTGACGAGGCGATCAATGCCACGCAGGGCCGCCGGCGGACGCAGGAAGATGCTGGTGTCGCCCTGGAACGGCTGAATCACCCCGTGCGGGTCGGCGGCCGTTTCGAGCGTGCGCACGCTGGTCGTACCCACGGCCCAGACATGGTTGCCGCGTGCGCGCACGGCGTTGAGCTGCGCCGCCGTCTGGGCGGTGACCTCACACCACTCTTCGTGCATCACATGCTGCGCTGGATCGTCGTCGCTGACCGGGCGGAAGGTGCCGGCGCCCACGTGCAACACGACGCTGGCGGTCTCGACGCCACGTGTGCGCAGCGTGGCGAGTAGGTCGGGGGTGAAGTGCAGCCCCGCCGTGGGGGCCGCGACGGAGCCCTTGGTTTCGGCGTACACGGTTTGATACCGCGCCGCGTCCCCGGATTCGTCGGCACGCTCGATGTAGGGCGGGAGCGGTACGTGCCCGTGCTGCTCGATCATCGCGTCGGGATCGCCGCTGGTGAGCAGGCGTACGATGCGCGTGCGCCGCGGCGTGGTGTCGACGATTTCCACCCGGAAGTCCGGCGCGATGGTCACGATGCGCCCGGGCCGCAGCTTGCCTCCGGGATGGATCATCGCCTCGTAGCACCCGTCGCCCGCTGGCCGCAGCAGCAGAATCTCCGCGGGCCCGCCACTCTCGCGATGCCCGAGCAGCCGAGCCCGGAACACCTTCGTGGTGTTCACCACGATCGCATCGCCGGCGGGGATGAGCTCCGCGAGGTCGCGAAACGTGCGATGCGCGATGGTGTCACGCCCCCGGTCGACCACGAGCAGACGGCTCGCGTCGCGCGGCTCAACGGGACGCTGCGCGATGCGCTCCTCGGGGAGCTCGTAGTCGTAGTCGGACGTACGGCTTCCCTTGCGGGGGACCGCGTCCACGGAGTCGGGCAATACGGTCATGACGGACGGGAAAGACAACTCAATGGGAGCTGCAATGCAACAGCTCGGCCCGTATTCGTCCCTCAGTACATGCGGAATTCGGTGTCGCGCGCCGTTTTCTGCCGAGTGGCGAGGTCGGTGACCTCGACCCGCAGCCGGTAGCTCCCCGCCGCCGCCTGCGTCATGTCCAGCGAGAGATACTCCACGAGCTCCGGCCGCGAAGCCACCTGCCGGTCGAAGGCGATCGTGAAGCGGTCGCGCGAACCCTGAGCGCGTCCGATCGCGCGCCCCAGATTGTCGAGCACGCGGAAAGCCACGCCCGCCGCGCCGGAGCGGTCCGTACGCTCGACCGTCATGGCCACGCGATAGGCGCTGGCCCCATCCTTTGGCCGCAGGTCGTACATCTCCCAGAGCAGCCCCACCACCGAGCCCCGTGCGAAGCGGCCCGCGTTCGGGGTGATCTCGATGTCGCGCCATCGCGCGGGGAGCGTGACACCGCTGCGCAGCCCGGGTTTGTCGCCCAGCAGCACATCGCTCATGCCGAACCCGGCGCCGCCCACGGGCTCGAGCCGCGTCATGGCGCGCGCGCCGCGCCGGCTGTCCGCCTGTCGTGCCTCTACGCGCACCACGTTGATGCCGGGGCCGAGGCGCCGCGTCCAGACGCGCTCGGCCGGTGCCGCCGCGCTGTCGCGGGCGACCGCGATCTGGTCGGACTCCACACCGCGCACCTGCACGAACCGGTCGAAGATCCGCAGGTCGATGTCGACCGGCACCCGGTCCATCGCCACCGACCGAACCAGCGAGTCCACGGGTACGCGCGCCGCGATGACCGCATCGCTCGAGTCCGCGCCGGCGCGGAACCGCGCGATGCGGATGGGAATGGTGTCGAGCAGCCGCGTGACCGCCACGTTGGCGAACGATACGGGGACCGCATCGCGGATCTTGTCCACGTTGTCACGGTCGGCGAACGCGATGCGCGCCATGCCGAAGCCGGGCGGGTTGTCGAAGAAGAAGACGAGCCCCGTGTCGTACCCCCATACTTGCGTCTGGCCGCCGTCGAGCCGCGTCCGGTCGTCGGAGGCGCTGCCCGAGAGCGTGAGCTCGAGGTCGGGCGGTCCATAGCGCACGTAAATGTCACCGCGATCGGAGTCGGCGCCGCGCAGCTGATACTCCTCATTGGTCCAGCGGAAATCCGCGAAGGTGACGCGGGCGAGGAACTCCAGACGAAATTCGTTCTCCTGCGTGAGCGCGAGCGGATCACTCATCATCCAGAACATCGCCTCGAGTCCCCGACGCTCGGCGGCTGGCAACGCCGCGAAGCCACGGGCATCGCCGATTTGCCCCGCGAGGGCCTTGTCGGGGCGAGGACGCAGAATGCGGGACAGACTCCGGACGCGCTGCGCTTCGTCGTCGTCCATGAGCGCGAAGGCGCTATCGAACGCGACCGTGGCCCCTTGGTCGTCCGCGAGGCGATGACGACCCAGCCCCAGCGCGAGCTGGGCCTGATAGTCGAGCGGAAACTGGCGGGTGCGCCGCTCGGCCACCGTGGTGAGATCGCGCCACCGACCCCGCTCGGCATAGGCCATGAACAGGTGGCGGCTGTAGCGCAGATTCGTGGAGTCGGCACCGACCGCTTGCTCGAAGTAGGCCAGCGCCGCCGCATGGTCGGCCCCGCCGGTCGGCGGCTCGATTTTTTGCGCGATGCTGTTGATGTAATCGCGGCCGTTCTTCCGATTCCAGTTGTTGGCGCTGGAGAGCTGCACCTTCTGCAGGCTGCCGCTGATGGCGCGGTTGGCCGACGATTCGTACAGGCGCCACGACGCCATGCCGCTCATGTCGGCGGCATCCGCGATCTGCAGCCGGTCGCCGGCTCTCGTGGCGGCGCCCAGGGCGGCGCGGGCCTGTCCTCCGGAGGCGAAGCGCATGGTGGACACGCCCGACTGCACGTTGAAACGGCTCAGGCTCAGCCAGAAGCGGGCGCTGTCGGGCGCGAGCTGGGTCGCGAGGCGCAGCGCGCTATCGGCCGCCGATAGCAGGCGGATCTTCTTCTGGTCCTTGATGAACGCCGCACGGCGGGCACTGCGCGCCTGATTCCACTGCAGCAGTCCGAGTTGGTGCCACGCCGCGGCGTCACGCTGGTCACGGCGCACGGCGGCGTCGAGCATCGCCAGCGCGCGCGCCGTGTCACCGGCTGCCGCGACCGCATCGGCGGCCTGCGCAACGCTTGGAGCCGCCCGCTCCTGTGCGCGCCCCGCTGCCGGGACGAGCAGCGCCAGGGCGATCCAACGACGCACCCGCACGGCCCGGGGACATCGTGTCATTGGCTAGAACAGCGTGGGTTGCCCGAAGGCTCCGGCCGGCGGCACGTACCCGAGGTGGCGATACGCGTGCGCCGTGGCGATGCGGCCGCGCGGTGTGCGCTGCAGGAACCCGTGCTGTACCAGAAACGGCTCGTACACCTCTTCAATCGTCCCCGCGTCCTCACCGATGGCGGCCGCAATCGTGCCGAGTCCAACCGGTCCCCCGTCGAACTTCTCGATGATCGCCTTGAGCAGACGGGCGTCCATGTCGTCGAGGCCGAAGTGGTCCACGTTGTTCAACTCGAGCGCGGCTTGCGCCACCTCGACGGTGATGCGCCCGTCGGCGCACACCTGCGCGTAGTCCCGCACGCGGCGCAGCAGCCGGTTGGCCACGCGCGGTGTCCCGCGGGAGCGCTTCGCGATCTCGTGTGCGCCGCCGGCGTCCATCTCGACCTTGAGCACTTCACCGGTCCGCCGCACGATCACGTCGAGTTCCTCGACCGGATAGAACCCGAGCTGCTGCACGATGCCGAAGCGCGCGCGGAGCGGCGACGTGAGCATGCCGAGACGCGTCGTGGCGCCCACGAGGGTGAACTTTTCGATGTTCATCGTGACCGTCTGCGCCTTGGGCCCCTCGGAGAGACGGATGTCGATCCGGTAGTCCTCCATGGCCGGGTAGAGGAACTCCTCGATGATCGGGCGCATGCGGTGGATTTCGTCGATGAACAGCACGTCGCCCTCCCGCAGGTTGGTGAGGGGGCCCACGAGATCACCGGGCTTTTCCAGCGCCGGGCCGGAGGTGGTGGTGAGATTCACCCCCAGCTCGCGTGCCATCAGGTCGGCGAGCGTGGTTTTCCCGAGCCCCGGCGGGCCGAAAAAGAGCGTGTGGTCCAGCGGCTCCTTCCGCGCCCGGGCCGCCGCGATGGCGATCCCCAGGCTGTCCTTCACCTTCTGCTGCCCGATGAACTCGGCCAGACGTTGGGGGCGCAGCGACAGCTCGACGACACTCTCGTCGGCGAGCGCTTCGGGCGTGGTGATCTCGGCGCGGCTCATATGTCTGAATATACCGTAGCAACGGGGCACCGGACGGCCAGACTGGGGTAGAGTGGGGCACTACAGCGTTCCCCCGCAGACTGCGTAGATTTCAACAGAGTGACCCGCGGCACCGTCGCGCGGGCTCCCGTCCGTCCTGCCGCCAGGATCCGCCATGACCCGTCGCTCGTCTGCCCGTTCGCTCGCCGGCCTCGCCGTGCTGCTCGTCGCCACCACCGCGTTTACTACCCCGCCGCGGGGCGCTTCTGTGGTGCCACCGCGTGGGACGGCGGTGGCGGAGGAAGCGGTGAATATCGACTGGCGTGTGCTGGCCGGTCTCGATTACTCGAACGGCAAGGCCACGGACACGCTCAAGAAGCTCGAGGGGAAGCTGGTGCGCATTCCGGGCTTCGTGGTGCCCCTCGATGATTTCCAGGAAGAGGGCGCGGAGTTCCTGCTCGTTCCGTACTACGGAGCGTGTGTGCATACGCCGCCGCCGCCGCCCAACCAGATCGTGATGGTCGCGATGGACGGCAAGAAGGCCGTGAAGCTGAATCTGTTCGTCGCGGTGTGGATGGCCGGCCGGCTCATGTTGTCGTCTGTGGAGAGTCCCTACGGCACCGTCGGCTACCTGCTGGACGGGCTCAAGGTCGAACCCTACT
>CANJOX010000227.1 GCA_947475795.1 Gemmatimonadota bacterium | reverse complement strand
GTCTGCGCCGAAGTCTTCGACCAGACCACGCATGGCCTCAAGCAACCAGGCATCGTTCGGCGCGTGGTCCAGCGCGTCCACCAGCGCCTGCAAACGCACCCGTGCGATTTCCGGCACGCCGACGTGTTTACTGCGGAGCACCTTCGGGTGCGCGGTCGGCTCAGCCATCTCGGCACTGAAGAACATCTCTTCGTACAGTTTTTCGCCGGGACGGGCCCCGGTGAAGCGGACCTCGATATCCACACCGGGTTCGAGTCCCGACAGCTGAATCAGGTCACGTGCCAGATTCACGATGGGCACGGCTTCGCCCATGTCGAGACAGTACACCTCGCCGCCCGTTCCCATGGCGCACGCCTGCAACACGAGCTCCACGGATTCGGGGATCGTCATGAAATACCGGCGCATCTCGGGGTGCGTGACCAGCACGGGACCACCCGCAAGAATCTGTCGCATGAAGGTCGGCACCACGGACCCACGGCTGCCGAGCACATTGCCGAACCGCACGGCCACATACGCGCGGCCGCTGTCCTGTGCGGCCAGCTGGACCGTCTGCTCGGCGATACGCTTCGTGGCGCCCATCACGCTGGTGGGACGCACAGCCTTGTCCGTCGAGATGAGCACCAGACGCATCACCCCGCACGCCATGGCGGCATCGACCACGCTCTGCGTGCCGACCACGTTGTTCCGGAACGCCTCGAGCACGTTCGCCTCCATCAGCGGCACGTGCTTGTGTGCCGCCGCATGAAACACCACCGCCGGGGCATAGCGCTGCATCACCGCGCTCATGGCCGCCCGGTCGCGAACATCGAGAATGACCGGCGCCGTCACAATGCTCGGGAAGCGCGCCCGGAGCTCCTGTTCAATCTCAAAGATGGAGTTCTCACCACGACCCAGAAGCACGAGTTGCGCCGGATGGAACACCGCCAGCTGACGGCACAGTTCCGATCCGATCGAGCCACCGGCGCCGGTCACCAGCACCGTCTGTCCGCGAATCAGGCGGCGAACCGGCGCGGTATCGCCGGCCACCACCTCGCGTTGCAGCAGGTCCTCGATCCGTACCTGGCGCAGTGCCGCCACTGCCGTGCCGCGGGTGATCTGTTCATGCAACGACGGGACGGTGCGGGTTTCCAGACCACTGGCGCGCGCCAGTTGCAAGACGCTGCGGATCGCCGAGCCCGACGCGGACGGCATCGCAATGATGACGTGCCGGACACCCGTCGCGAGCGCCACGCGCGGCATGGCCGTCGCAGCGCCGAGCACCGGAAGATCCCCGATCTGCAAGCCGTGCTTCCGCGAGTCATCATCAAGGAAGGCAACCGGCACGAATCCGGCGCGGTCCTGCGATAACAGTTCGCGCGCCACCATCTGTCCCGCCTGCCCGGCGCCAACGATAAGGACCGGCACCGAACCGGATCGACGACGGTCGAGCGCACGACGCTCGCGGCGACGACGCAGCAGACGCGCCGTGATACGCGCGAGCGTGACAGCGCCTCCCGACAGCAACGCATCGAGCGCCAGCACAGACAAGGGAACCCGCGACGCAATCAGCCCCGCACCGGGCAGGGCGACGGCACCGACGACGAACGAGCAGACACCGGCGGCGGCGACGGCCACCAGAATGCGCTCCAGTTCGGCCACACTGGCCAGCGACCAGATGCGCCCGTACATCGCGAGGCTCCAGAAGATCGCGATCCGCGCCGGGATCGTGATCAAAAGGAACAGTGTGAGGACCCATCCCTCCCCGGCGACCCACCAACTGACGCCTTCGAAACGGATGGTATAGGCCGCGACGATCGACAGACAGAGCGCTGCCAGATCGAGGAGGAGAAAGTACCGGTTTCGCATGATGAGTAACGGCTCGTGGCGCGGTACGATTTATCGCGAAGCGGGTGCGATCGCCGCCGCATACGCGGCCGCAAACCGCCCCGCATCCGCCGCTTTCATCCCGCACACCCCCACGCGCAGCCCTTCCGGCATCGGAACGACGAACACGTCGGCCGCCTGCAGCATGGTACATACCGCAAACGGATCCGGCGGCGCCGGGAGTGTCACGAAGAAGCCACCGTCCCACGGGGCGCCGGGAAGCCCCTCGGCTTTCAGCGCCGCATCCAGCGCCGCGACGCGCGTCGTGAGCACCGCCCGCCAATGCGCATGCTCCGCCGCCAACGCCTGTTGCGCCGCGTCACTCGTGCTCATGCGCACCAGCACGCTCATTGGTGCCCGCGCGCAGTTGCTCCATGTGCCGCGGCAACTTGCCACGAGCGCGCTCTTGAGCGCCGTGTCGCTGCTCCACGGAAACACCAGCGCACCGGCGCGCGAACCGTACAGCGTGAATGCCTTGCTGAGACTCAGGCTGGCGCACACCAGCACCCCCTGCTCGGCACCGAAGGCCGCATAATCGTCGAGCGCCTCACGTACCTCGTTGGGATCGCGGGCGTAGTCGAGGTACGCGAAATCCAGCAGCAGCGTGACCGGGCCCTGCGAGGCGATGTCTCGCAGCACCGACAACAACGTGCGGCGATCGTCGCGCGACAAACTGCGTCCGGTCGGGTTGTGGCACGGATCATTCAGCCACACCAGCAGACGCCCCTGCTCTTCAAGCAAGTCACGCGCCCTGGCTTCCCACGCGCCAATGTCGAGTGATTCACCGGGCGCGGGATACGGCGCGGTTTCCAGTCGCACCGACGCCTCCGCGGCGATGGTGGCATACGGGCCCCAAAACGGAGCCGCCGTGAGGATCGCCTGCCCACGCTCCACAAAATTGCGCAGCGTCAGCGCCAGCGCGCCCGACCCGCCGGGCGTCGCCACCGCCACCCCGGGGCTCGTAAGGGACGGCCAATGCCGCTGCGTGAGTGCCAGCAGAAACGCCGGGTCACCGGCGATCGGCGCGTACGGCGCGATCTCCATGGGCGTCAGCTCGCGCCACAACGCCATCACGCTGTCGTGCACGACCAGCTTGCCGTGGTCGTCGAGCAGCGCACCGACCGTGGCGTTGATCACCGCCGCCCCCGTCGCTGCCCGCTGCTGGGCGGCGCTATTGAGCGTGAAGATCAGGTCGTCGCCGGAAAGCCCCTGGCGCGAGTCAAGCAGGTGATGGCGCATCACCCAAACGTAACGCCTCCAACCCGCTTGGTCACCGGACGAACCGGAGGTCCAGCGCGCCGCCGGCGGGCACGGCCGTCCACTGCGCCAACAGCGCCGTGCGACATGCCCGCACCCGGTCCAGCTCGTCATCGGTCAGCACGGGAAGGTGGATGGGAGTTTTCTTCCCCGACGCCCGGCGCGACGCGATATGCTGCGCGGCCTGCGCATGGAATGCCTCCACGGTCAGCGGCGCTCCATGACGGCGCTCGACGTCGAAGAAGCCCACGATCAGCTCCACCACCAGCGCTTCCTCAGGAATCGGTCCGCGCGGCCACGGCGCGGCGAAGTCGCTGATCTCCCAGCCATCGGCCAGGAGACCATAGAACCCACCCCGAAAACCGAGGACGGTCTCGACCGCGTAGTGTGTGAGATCGTGCGGGGGAAAAACAGTCGCCGACGGCCCGCGTTGCCGTTGCCACGTCACCGATCCGTCGCGTCGCGTACCGGTCAGCGAGGCGGATCCATCCGGGTGACGCTTGAAGCGGACGTGCAGGTCAACGGGTGGGTCGATCGCCATGGCGCGATCTTACCACGGCTGCCCAAAGGTCACCAGCGCCGTCCATGGCGCCGGCTGATCCACCTTTCGTGTCGCGCCCACGAACACGCCGCCCGAGAACAACCGGAGGCCCGCCGTGAGTGAGGCCCGCACGCCATCGGTGGGACGCGACACCGGTGCCCACAACGCGAGCCGCGTGGAGTCCATCGGCGCCCCGAGCCGCTCGATGCTCGTACGCGCCGCATCGGTGGGGGCGTCGGTCCAGCCACTCTGGACACCGACACTCAGACCGGGGGCCAGCGCCGGCAGAAAGAACCGTCCCGCACGAACCGGCTGGCGGAAGAACGGGCTCGTGTACTGCAGCGACGCGCGCAGCACCGCCGCGCGGGCCCCCGCAAACTCCTTGTCGTCGTACCCCGGCAGATTCTGGAACTTGCCCAACTCGAACAGCTGTTGCGGCGGAATGCGTGACCCGAAGACGGCGCCCACATCGCCGCGCGCCAGCACCAGGAACGGGCCGAACGGCTGGCGCGCCGTGGCACGCGCCTCGGCGCGCTGCCAGGCCAGCGTGCCGTCTCCGCGCTCGTAGGAGAATCGTGCACCGAGGCCCGGCCGAGTGAATTCCGCGCTGACGTCCGGATGCCATTCCACGAGGGCTGCGCTGCGCCGATAGCGCCCCGCATCCACGCGGCGATTGTCGCGATAGGCGTTGCCGCCGAAGGGACTGCGCGCGTAGGTCGCACCGCGATACCGGTCGTCGGCCACCCCGAACTCCACGCGGGTCAGCAGGCGGCGGGCCCCGAACGTGCGCACCGCCGCCACGGTAGCGCTGCGACGGTCGACGTAGTCGTATGGGTCCTGCGACCCGAACAGGGCCGCCATGGTATTGCCGGAATCGAGCGGAACGCGAAAATCGTTCGTGTTGTCGAGCGAGCGTCCACTGCGCACTTCCAGCACCGTGGTGCCGCGCGTGCGTTCCACCGACACGCGACCGCGGGCGGTGCCTTCGTTCCAGGCCCAGCCGGCATTCGCACGCACCACCACCCCCGGCGCCCTGTCGCGCAGCGACCACTTGAGGCCTGTGCCGGTGAATACGCCTTCGACGCGGTTGAAATGGAACACGTCGCTCGCGCGGGGGACCGTGACGTCGAGCCGCGGTGCCCCGGTGGGGCGCCAGCGGTCGGGGCCGATGTCGTTGAAATCGTCGGCGTGCATGCCGAGCGAGAGAGCGCCGACGTCGGTGCGCCAGGCGCCGTAGCGGCCCAGAGAATCCGTCCCGGCAAATGACAGGCGACGTCGCGAGAGGGCACGCAGCGAATCGGCCACGGCCAGCGTGCGGGCGTCGAGCACCGTGTCGTTCACTCGCATCTGCGAGAAGCGCGAGACAATGCGCACCACCACGCGTCCGTCCCCGAATGCGGGGGAGGTGGCCTGCAGCTCGATCCGCTGCTTCGCCGGCAGCCAATACGCGCCGTTCCGCTCACCGTTTTCGTACTCCACAAACGCCACCGCATCGCTGATCGACGCCATGACGCCGCGCCGACGCGTATTGAGGCGCACGAAATAGCCACGCAAGCGTACCAGCGTGCCGCGCGAGGCGTCGAGATCCATCGTACCATCGAACAGCACCGCCGCCGCGGTGAGGTCCGTGCGCGGCTGCACACGCACCTGCACGATCGGAATCACGCGATCACCGGCGCGCATGGTGACGATCGTGTCGCCACCGGAAAAGCGATAGTACCGGTCCCGGTCGAGGGCGAGTGGATGGATGGCCGGCATTGTGTCAGCGGCGCTGGCGCGCGTGGAGGGACGGGCGCGCCCCGGTTGACCGCCCGCCGGCGAGGTGGCGCGGACCCGCAGCCGGTTCCCGTACAACACGGGATTGAGCCAGCCGGTCTGGAACACGGACAGCATCGAGACGTTCGCGCCGGTCTGCTGCGCGCGATACCCCACGATATGCTGATCGGAGAACCCGGTGCGATTCCACTTGAGCGTGCTCGCCACCTGCTCCACCGCTGCGACGGCCTCGTTTCCCTCCTCCCGCCGCAACAGCACCGAGATCTCCGTCTCGACGTGCGCGGT
>CANJOX010000226.1 GCA_947475795.1 Gemmatimonadota bacterium | reverse complement strand
CTCTCCGCCTTCACCCGCTCGCGGATCATCGCCTCGTTCTCATACAGGAACTTGGCCGCCAGACGCAGGGCGTCGTCCAACAGGGCCTGATGACGTCCGCCGGTGGTCATCAGCTCAAAAAGGCGCGCCATGAGGGGAGCCGCCTGCATGCGTCGCAACCGCGACACGATGCTGCGATCGACCAACTCTTGCACATCGTCGTCGTGCATCACACTCACCGCGCCCGACAGCCCGTGCGCCGCGTGATGCGCCAGTCGCCGACTGTTCTCCGGCCGGGCCAACCACTGCGCCGCGCGATCCCCGAGCTGCATCGCCGCGATCTTGCCGGCGACCACGTCGCGAGTGAGGAAGTTGCGCTGCACGAAGTTACCGAGCGCGGTGCCGATACGGTCTTTCCGCGACGCCACAATCGCCGTGTGCGGAATCGGGATGCCGAGCGGATGCCGGAACAGCGCGGTGACGGCGAACCAGTCGGCGATGCCGCCCACCATGGCTGCCTCGGCAAATGCCCGCACGAACCCCAACCACGGATACGCCGACTCGAGCCAGCGGGTCACCACGAACAGTAGCGCCACCGCCACCAGCATCAGCGTGGCGACGCGCTTCATCTTGACCAGCCGAACGCGCTTGAGTTCGTCGTCGGGCGTGATCTGTAGCGCCGCCGGTACTGGCGCCGGCAATGCGGCGGGGGCCCCGACCGGCTCGATCGCCATGCGGTTAGCGGGCGACGGTGATGCCGGCCAGATCGATCAGCGCGGTGCCGATCTTTGCAGGGGTGTCCATGTAGATCACTACGGGCTGGCCGCTCACCTGTTCCAACGTGAGCGTAACCGTGCGCGCCGGGCGTGTGCCCTTGGCCGGCACATGGTACTGACGCGTGGTCGCGCCACCCGGAAACTCGAGGCGTGCCAATTCGTACCGGCGACGCGCGGCGTCACCCATGAGGTCGAGAAAGTCGGCCGCGTCCACGGCGGAGTCCCACGCCGTCGCCCATACAATCGCATCGCCATTCGCCGTGCGGACCACCGCGAACGTGTCGCCATCGCCGCCACTGGCGCCACGACGGGCCAGCGATTCGTCCTTGAGATGCTGCACCAACAGCAACCGCGTTTCAAACTCGCCGAAGCTGTTGCTGTACACCACCGTGCCCGTACGCGGCGCCGGCAACGTGACCGTGACGGGCAGATCGCGCGTGGCTTTGCTGTCGGTAAAATACGCCGCATCGTTCAGGATCTGCTTGGTGGAGATCGGCAGATCCAGCAGCAACTCCTGCTCCGAACGCTTCGCGATGAAACGCCGCACGAAATCGGCGCCGCCCAGATACGGGAACAGCAACCCTTCCCGCACCACGCGCGGTGCGGCAGAGAACACCGGCATCCCCGTCTGCGCGTCCTTCATCGCGTCACGAATACGATCCCAGCCGCCAGGCATCTTCAGCATCGGGCCCGCATTCGGATCCATGCGCAGCTGCAGGAACACCGCCTGCCCTTCCAGCACCGATTGCGCCGCAGACTGCCGGTCGGCGTTGTCCACCTGCGCCTGCACCGAGTCGATCTTGACGTACTGATCCTGAAGCGCGTGCACGAGCTCGTGCGACACCGTCTGACGCAGCAGCGCCGGCGCGGCGCCGTCCACCACGTACAGCACCTTGGTCGCCGGATCGTAGTAGCCCACGATCTGTTCCTCGAGCAGCTTCTGCAGCAAGGCCAGCAGATTCATGGTGTCGGGGATCGAGCCGAGCAGCTTGTACGCCGACTCCTGACCGGCGAGCTGCGTGCGCGCGCGCTCACTCTCGAGCTGCTGCCGCACGAACTTCCCGACGTCCTCGCGCGTGCGCGACTCGATCTTCGGGGGGGTCTTGAACGGCAGTCCCGTTTCCTGCTCGATCTTCGGGACGAACTCCGCCACGAGCTCGGCATAGGGGCCGTCCCCCGCCGGCTTCGGTCCTCCACAGGCGCCGAGAACGGTGAGCGAAACGCAGGCGCCGACCAGACATGCTCGGCGACGTGTCGAAGCGGAACGAATGGCGCGCATCAGAATCCGTATCAGGTCGGGAACGCGTGCTGCAGATACCACGCGATGAGGGGTTCTCCCCAAAGCAAGACCAGCAGTGCGGCAGGCGCAAGGAACACGCCGAACGGCACATCCGGGAAGTCGAACTCGGTGTCCGTGCCGCGCGTGCGCCACTTCACGATCGGGGCCACGATCAGCAAGAACACCACCGCCCCCACGAACGCGCCCGCGATGATGGTGAGCAGCGAACGCTCGGCCCCGAGCGCCGCACCGACCACGGCCATCAGCGTCGTGTCACCGAACCCCATGGCCTCGCGCTTCATGATCACTTCGGCCAGCCAGCCGATGATCGTGATCGCACCGGCGCCGGCGCACGCGCCGAGGAACGCCGCCCACGGCGACGCGAAGTGCGATGGCTCGCCGATGAAGAAGTTCGCGATCGCGGCCCCGAACACCATCACCAGTCCGCTGATCGTGAAGCCGTCGGGAATCAAGTACGTCATCGCATCGGTTACCGCGATGCCGAACAGCACCGTGCCGAACACCGCCACCCGCAGCGCTTCGAACGTCAATCCGAAGGCCACGAAGCTGGCCACCCATCCCAGCGCGACAATCAGTTCGACCGCCGGATACTGGATCGAAATGGGGAGACTACACCCGCGGCATTTGCCCCGCAGCAGCAGCCAGCTGAGCAAGGGAATATTCTCGTGCCACGCGATCGCCCGCTCGCATTTCGGGCACCGCGACCGTGGGCGCACGACACTGAGCTCCACTGGCCAGCGCGAGATGCAGACGTTCAGGAACGACCCGATCGACGCGCCGAGCACGAATACCGGCAGCAGGACGAGTGTGACGAAATCAGCAGTGAGTGGCAGCACGGAATGGGGCGAAGGCGAAACGACGACAGCGAAACGACGACGATGCAGCGGTTAGCCGACGCGCAGCGCATGCAGCAGGATCCCTGCGGCAACGGCCACGTTCAGCGACTCGATCCCGGGCGTCATCCGAATGGCGACCCGCGACGTGACCGCCGCCGAAACCTGCGCCGACAATCCGGCCCCTTCGTTGCTCACCACCAGCGCGAGATGCGCCGGCAGCGAGGCCGTCGTGACCTGGTCGAGAGGGACCCCGTCGGTGTCCGCCGCCCACACGGGCACGGCATGCATCGCGGCAAACGCCGCGAACGCCTCCCACGACCTCGGTACCGCCGGGTGCACGAAAAGGGCGCCCATCGTGCTACGGACGACTTTGGCATTCCACAGGTCAACGGTTCCGGGCAAAGCCACCGTGGCGGTCACGCCGAGCGCGGCGGCCGTCCGGATGACCGTTCCCACGTTTCCCGGGTCCTGCAGGCCATCCAACACCAGCAATCGACTGAAGGGGCCTTCGGGGGCCCGCAGGGACCGCTCCGGGATCGGCGCCACCGCCAGCACGCCCTGCGGGGTGTCGGTGTCCGTGGCGCTCTCCAGCTCCGCGTCGCTCACGTCCGACACCGCGATCCCGCGCCCCTCGGCCGCCGCCACCAGCGCCCCACCTCTGGCCTGTTCGCGCAGCGCCGACGTGACCAGCAGCCCGTCGACCGGCAAGCCGGACGCCAACAGCGCCTCGACGGTGCGCACGCCTTCGGCCACGAATCGGTGCTGCCGCTCACGCGCTTTGCGGCGCTGTAGGTCACGAGCCAGAGTCAGTAGCTTCACAGGTGCAAACGGGTGCGAGTGGGGTATGCCTCGGGGGTTGGCACGGGCCATGCCGTGCTGCAGACCGGAAGCACCGTCAGGACAGGCCAGAACTTGAGACAGCCGACAGCCATGCGTGAGAATACACGACTGAACGACCAGCGGGGGAACTGCCGCCTCGCAATCCTCGCCCTCGCCGCCGCCTTCGCGGTCGCGGCCGCGGCCTGCGTGCCACCCACGCCGGAGGAGGTGGCGATGGGTAACGACTACGCGCAGCAGGTCGAGCGCGAACTGCCCCTCATTACGGACCCGGACATCGTGCGCTACATCAACGTGCTCGGCGACTCCATCGCCCGGGTCTCCGACGACCGGAGCCTCACGTGGCATTTCAATGTCGTAGATCAGGCCGAGATCAACGCCTTCGCGGTGCCGGGGGGCCACATCTACGTGTACCGCGGCCTCATCGAGAAGACGACCAACATGTCCGAGCTCGCGGGTGTGCTGGGGCACGAGATCGCCCACGTGACGTTGCGTCACAGCATGCAGCAGATGGCGAAGGCACAACGCGCCAATATCGGCCTGACCGGGTTGTGCCTCTTCGTACCATCCGCCTGTCAGGGCGTCGCTGGGGCCGTCGTGCAGGTCGGCGCGCAGGCGGGGTTCGCCAAATTCAGTCGCGACGACGAAGCCTCCGCCGACAAGGCGGGCGTGACGTACGTGACCCGTGCCGGCATCGACCCGCGTGGCATGCCCAGCATGTTCGGCATTCTGATCGCCGAACGCGAGCGCAATCCGAGCGGCGTGGACGCCTTCTTCGCATCACATCCCGTCGAAGAGAGTCGGGTGGCCAACACCGAAGTCGAGATCCGGCGGATCGATCCCGTCGTGCTCAAATCGCTCACCCGAGACACGCGCGCGTTTCAGACGTTCAAGACGCGCCTGGCGGGGCTACCACGTACCCCCGCCAAACGCTGACGCAGCCGTGCGCGCTACGGCAGGCGCCGCACGAACTCCGTGACCAGCGCCTCGAAGCGGTCGGCCACGGCGCGCCCGGTTTCCATCACCTCCGCGTGATTGAGCTTCTCGGGGGAGAGACCGGCCGCCTTGTTCGTAATGCAGGAGACCGCCGCGACGCGCATGCCCAGCGCCCGCGCCACAATCACTTCAGGCACCGTCGACATCCCGACCGCATCCACGCCGAGCCGTTCCAGCATCCGCACTTCGGCCGGCGTTTCGTAGGTGGGACCCAGCAGTCCCCCGTACACGCCATCGTGCAGGGCGACGCCCACGGTCCGCCCCGACGCGTGCAAAAGTGCGCGAAGCGCGGTGTCGTATGGGTCGGACATATCCGGAAAGCGCTCGTCACCCGGCTCGACCGCCCCGAACAACGGATTCCGGAACATCAAATTCAGGTGATCGGAGATCACCATGAGATCACCCGGATTGAACGTGCGCCGCACGCCGCCGGCGGCATTCGAGGCGAAGTACACCGGCACCCCAAGCGCATGCATCACGCGCACGGGGAAGGCCGCCAGCGCCGCGTCGTGTCCTTCGTACAGGTGAAACCGGCCGGCGAGGGCGATCACCGGACGCCCGCCCAACGTGCCGACCAGCAGTTGACCCGCGTGCCCGGCTACCGTGGCCGTTGGGAATCCCGGCACCTGCGAGAAGGGAATACGCACCGCCCGCTCGAGGCGGTCGGCCAATCCGCCCAGCCCGGACCCGAGTACGATTCCGCAACTCGGTGCCGGCGCATCGGGACCCAGGCGCTGACGGATGTAGTCCGCCGCGATCTTCGCGGCGGCGGCTCCCGTCGCCATCCGCGGTGCGGCCGACGACGGCGTCTCGACGGCGCGCTCGTTCATAGCAACACCGCGATGTCGTCGGCGTCCGCCAATACGTTGCCGACCTCGATCGCGATCGCCTCGCGCAGCGTCTCGCGCTCCACATGCGGCAGGAACGACGAGTCGAACGAGGTGATGGCCAGCATCGCCAGCGTATCGATGTCGAACTGCAGGTGCTGCGCACAGCGCACGT
>CANJOX010000225.1 GCA_947475795.1 Gemmatimonadota bacterium | reverse complement strand
GGTGTGCTCCCGCGCAATCGCCGTGGCCACGTTCACCGCCACCGTGGTCGTGCCGAGTCCCCCCTTGGCGGAATACACCGCGATGATCTTGCCGCGGGTGCGCAACGCCAGCTCCATGCGCCGCACCAGCCGGCGCACGGCCACGTCGAGCTCTTCGGGGTTGAGCGGGGCCGGTACGAATTCAGGAATGCCGGCGCGCAGCGCACCGAGAATGAGCTCCTGCGTGGCGCCCGCCGCCGTGCCAATGATGAACGGCGACGACGGACGAATGTCATGCTCGATCAGCGACATCTCTTTGGGCCCGGCACCGCCGATCGGTAGGATCACCAGGTCGAATGACTCGCTGCGGAGCCGCGTCGCGGCGGCGGCCAGCGTGTCTACATGTTCGGCGGCGCGGAATCCGCGCTCGGTGAGCACGCCGTCGGTGGTGTCGCGCGGGGCGTCGGCGTCGCCCACCACCAGCACCGTGCGGGCTTCCGGCATGACGGCGTTCGTCACTGGGGTTTCCTCACCGTATCGGCGGGGAGGCGCTTCTTGAGCACGTCCAGCGCCGGGGTGCGCATGTCGCGCAGCAGCGGCAGGCGGAGTTCGTCGCCCACGTTGGCAGGATCCACGATGCTCGGCGTCACGATCACCAGCAGCTCCGTTTCGGAACTTTGCCACCGGGAACTCGAGAACAGCGAGCCGAGAATCGGGATGTTCATCAGGAACGGGATGCCGGAGCGAACGCGCTCCCGCTCCTCGTTGAAGAGCCCCGAGAGAATCACCGACTGGTCGCGCCGGATATCCACCGAACTTTCCACGCGCCGCGAGCGCAGCGCCGGAATGCGGAAGCCGCTCAGCGTGACCGCATTGCTGTAGTCGAGACTGGATACTTCGGGGCGCACGTACAGCGTGATCACGCTGTCGCTGAGAATGTTGGGCGCGAAGCGCAGGCGCACGCCGAACTCGCGGTACTGAATGGTGACGGGCGCCTGCACGCCGGCACCGCCGCCGATCCCTGCCTGTACCACGGGAATCGGCAACTCGCCGCCGGCCAGGAACGACGCGGAGTCGCGGTCGGCGGCCAGCAGATTCGGCTCAGCCAGGAGACGCGCCCGCCCGTTCTGCTCTTCGGCCTCGAGAAACGCCAGGAACTGCTTCGTGCCGAAATCCGACAGCACGGAGAGAAACTTCCCCTCGGCCGGCAGCGTTACCTTGCCGTCGGCATCGCGGGCGTCGTCGTTCTTGAAGATCCCCGTGCCGACGCGGGTATTGCCCTTGTCGCTCGTGTGCAGCCCCGACACCCCGATTTGCCGCAGCACGTCGCGCCGCACCTCGGCCAGCCGCACCGACAGCAGCACCATGCGACGGTCCGAGGGGGCGCGCACGGACACGCGATAGTGCACGCGCGGCCGGTTGGTGGCCCAGAGGACCACGTCGGTTTCGCCCAGCGCTTTGCCGCTGATCAGGACATCGCGCTCCGTCACCACGATGACCGTGGCCACCTCGGGATTGGCCACGGCCACCTTGATGATCGGATCCACCGTGGAGAGCGGCAGCGAGCGGCCGATCGAGAGCGAGATGCGGACGATGCTGTCGGTGGCCGGCGCCGATTGCGCGGCGGCCGCGCGTGGCGCGAGGCCGGGCAGCGAAAACGTCAGCAGCGCCAGCGCCGCGAGATGCGCCGCCGTGGATGGGTAACGCGGAAGTGTCATGGAGTTACGCACGCAGAGACCTCTATGGGTAAGCACGGGAAACGTGACGGAAGGGACGATGGTCAGCGCACGGGCGGCTTCTTGATCGTGCTGTCGGGCTTCTCGAACTTCTGCTGCGAGACCTTGTCACCGCGGATCACTTCGATCGTGAGGGAGTCTGGTTTTTTCGGAATCACGACCGGTGGTGGCGGCGGTGGCGCCGGCGCCGGCGGGGCAGGCGCCACCTCCACCTTCGCCGGGCGCGGCGGTGCCTTGCGACGCACCGGCTCGGGCGGCGCCGCGACGGGTGCCGGCTTGGGCTTGGGTGGCCGCTGGAGCACGTCTTCCGACCGCGCGCCCTTGGTGCTCACCGAGTCCGGATCGCCGTAGCCGCGCAGCACTAACTGGATCGTGCCGTCGCGCATCGCGACGGCGAGGCGTTCGGCTTCCACCGGCGTGACCTCGAGTGTCGCTGACGTGGCCACGATGGGGCGATTGTCGGGACCCGAGCGGTCGATGGTGCCCACCGACAGCACGCGCATGTTCGACATGAACAGCTTGGCCACTTGCTCGCCGTCGGATTGCTGGTCGCGCAACGTGACCAGCACATCGACGCGCGAGTCCGGCTGGATCAGACCGCTCACGCCCACCACGTCGTCGATCTTGACCGCCATGGCGCGCTTGCCCGGCGTGATCTTGACCTGCAGTCCCGGGCCGGTGCCTGGCGGTGCCAGCCGCCCCGGGACGATGACCTCACCCGCGTACACCGGCACGCGGGTCACGCGGCCGATGGCGGAATCCAGTGTGGAGAGCGCGCCGGGTGGCACCGTGGCCACGGGCCACTCGTTCACCACGAGCGCCGAGTGCGTCAACGCCGCTCCTTCGGGAATGTCTTTCCGCGCCACGACCACGTGGCGCAGCAGCACCCGGTTCTGTGCACGGGCATTCTCGATCACCCGGTACACGCCGAAGGTGGCGGTGCCGGCCGTGACGAGCGTGGCGGCGAGCACGAGAGAATAGCGATTCAGTGCCATGAGTTCGGAACTCGGTGCAGCGAGGAAAAGTGGAGTGCCGTGACGCCGCGATTCACGAGCCTTCCCAGCGGAACGTCGCGCGGGCGTGCAGCGTGTCTCGCATCGGCTGTCCCATCAGCTGAGGGAGCGGCGTGAGCCACGTGAACGGGTAGTTGATCTGGACCTGCACGGACTGGAGCTGACCGGTCGAACAGTTCGGGACGCACGCCACGAACACCTGCGTGGCCGCGTTCACCGGCGCGTTGCCGAAGGGGGACATCTTCGACGCCGCCGTGTCGCGGATGGCACCCAGCACGGCCCCCGGATTCGTGACCCGTGCGCCGTAGCGTGCGCCCTCGCGGGCGGCGGCCACGAGATTGTTGGCGGTGAACAGCGCGCGCCCGAAGTCGATGATGCCAAACACCAGCATCAGCAGCACCGAGACGAAGAGCGCGAACTCGAGCAGGGCGATCCCGGATTCATCGCGCCGGAACCGGCGACTGCAGGTGGTGACGGCCGTGATGCGCATTGGTGCTCCTTACAGCAGAAGGCCGGGCCAGCGCGCCGCGCCGGCGAGTCCGGCGGCCATGGCCAGCGCATAGGGCATGCGTCGGTCCCAGGACGTCGGTGCCGCTTCCCGCAACACGGCCGGATACCGCACGCCAATCGCGATGCGCTGCAGTGTGTGCGGTACCCCGTACTGCCGTAGCAGGTACAGCAGTGACAGCACGCCACCGGACAGGCCGGCGAGCATCGCTGCTTCCACCGCGCCGGTTGGGCCCAACCAGATGGCGCCGGTGGCAAACAGTTTCACGTCGCCGCCGCCCATCATGCGCAGCAGCCAGAAGGGCATCCAGATCAGCATCCCCGTGGCGAATCCCCCCACCGCCCGCTGCGCGCCAGCCCAGAGTCCGTCGGTCACGACGGCCAGCAACACGCCGGTCAACAGCCCGGCCACAATGAGACCATTCGGGATGCGACGCGTCCGGAGGTCCGTCACGCACGCCGCACTCAACAGTGCCGCGAGGCTGAGTGCATTGATCTGCAGCAAGGGCGGCAGCAACGGCGAACCTGCGAACGCGGTCGGCATCAGGTGCTCCTCAGGGAATCCCGGCATCCGCACGCGCGAAGCCGGTACTGACGGTGCCACCGAGTGTGGACACCGCCACGATGGCGAGCGCCGTGATGAGCACCGCCAGGAGGCAGTACTCCAGCAACGTCGTGCCCGCGCAGTCCTGCGCGAACTGGTGAAGCCGACGCCGCCACGGCGATGCCGACGGTCTCACGGCAGATCGTTGTTCACTTTGGTGAACCCGGCGCTGACCTTCGTGCCGATCGACTTCACGGCCACGATCGAGAGCACGGTGATGAGCAGCGTGAGCATGCCGTACTCGAGCAGCGTGGCGCCTTCGTCGTCCTGGAGGAAGCGCTTCGGCAGCATCATGATGTTGGACATTGTGAACCTCGGTGCGGATGGTGGAGAGATGTTGAATTCGTGTGCGGGCGCCGATCGTATCGTGCGCCTGTGACCACTGTACGGCGGCCGTGGGCCGTCAACAGTCGGTGATTTCCCACACGTCTTCGTCGGCGAAGTGCCCGACAGCTTGCGCGCGATTTCGCTGCATGTTGTCGGCGATGTCATCCGTGTCTGCTGCGCCACCCACTCGCGAGGCACGCCGCGCCGTTGTCGTGGCCGGTACCGTCGCGTTCGCCGTCACGGCGCTGTTCGCCACGTCACCGGTCGCGCTCACGCAAAGCGACGGCGATCTGTTCGCGCACATTGCACGCGGGCGGGTGCTGCGTCTGTCGGGGATCCCGACGGACGTCACACCGGCGTGGGGCAGCGCATGGCTGCTGGCCTCGGTGCATGCCACCGGCGGACTGTCGCTCATCGCGCTGTGCGCGGCGATGCTGGCGGGCGGCACGCAGGCGGTGATCGCAGACTACTGGCGTCGGTGTGGCATGCCGCCACGCACGCTCGTGATCGCCACTGCGTTCGGTGTGGCGTTCGCGGCGTCGCATTGGCTGGCCCGCCCGCATGCGGTCACGATCGCGGCCAGCGCATCGTTGCTCGTGCTGCTCGAGTGCCGCGACACCCGCGCGCGGTGGGTCATCCCGCCGCTCTTTGTGCTCTGGGCGAATCTGCACGGCGGATGGAGCTATGGCGCGATCGTGCTCGGTGCGTATGTCGCAGGGGAACGCCTCGATGCGTGGCGTGGCACATCGTCGCGGCGTGCACCGCCGCCTGGCCGTTCGCGCGCGGCGGCAGCGCTGGGGCTGCTGGCCGCCACTGCATCGGCCACGCTGTGTACCCCGTTCGGCATCCGGTTGCACGCGGCGGTGCTGCACACGCTCGCCGATCCCGCCGTACGCGGCCTCATCGATGAGTACCAGCCACCCGCGCTGCGCGAGCCGTCCGATCTCCTCTTTCTCGTGGTGCTTGGGGCATCGGTGCTCGTGCTGCGGCGGGCATCACTGCCGTGGTCGCATCGGCTGGTCATCCTCGCCTCGGCGGCGGCCGCGCTGCGTTCGGGGCGCAACATCTCGCTCTGGGCCGTCACCGGCTGGCCACTACTCGTGGTGCACCTGGAGGCGTGGCGTCAGGCTCGTGCCGCGGTGTCCGCTCTCGGCGAGCCCGCTCTCGGCGAGCCCGCTGTCGGCGAGCCCGCTGTCGGCGAGCCCGTCGTCGCGGTCCTCACCACTCGTGTCCCGCTGGTGGGCAGCGCCCTCGCGCTCCTGTTTGTGGTGGCGATCGGTCCCGTGCGCCACGTCGCGGTCGACCCCGCGCGCTTCCCCGTGACGGCCGTCCGGCAGCTCCGGCACTCTGGCTCGGCCGACCCCGTCCTCGGCCCGTTGCTCACCACGTGGAGCTGGAGCGGCTACCTCCCCTACGCCTGGCCGGGTCGGCGCGCGCTGTTCGATCCGCTGGCGTTCAGCGGGGCCGAGGTGGCGGTGCTGGGGCAGCTGCTCACGGTGCAGGGCGGCTGGCGGGGTGCCCTCGACTCGCTCGGCATCGCGACCGTGCTGCTGCCGGTGGGGTCGCCGCT
>CANJOX010000224.1 GCA_947475795.1 Gemmatimonadota bacterium | reverse complement strand
TCGTGATGCCCGGCTCCATCGGCGGGGCGGGGTGGGGGAGCACGTCGTACGATCCGGAGACGCACACGCTGTACGTGAAGGGGACCGACAATCCGGTGGTCTACCGCGTGCAGAAGGGCGTGCCCAACGACACGATTGGCTTCGAATACACCGTGGACCTCGTGCGCAGCGGGCTCGGCGTCACGGCCGACCCCGACTCGGGGAAGTCGGACCACACACCGCCCGAGCAGCTGCCGCTGATCAAGCCGCCGTACGGCACGATGACGGCGATCGACCTGAACACCGGCGCGCGGCGCTGGCAGGTCACGCTGGGCGACACGCCCGCGATCCGCAATCACCCGCTCCTCAAGGGCGTGGCACTGCCGCCACTCGGCGTGGCCGGCGCCGTGGGCGGCACCGTGACCAAGGGCGGGCTGCTCTTCGCCACGGGCGGCGGATCGGTACTGTACGCGCTCGACACCCGCGACGGCCGCGTGGTGTGGCAGTTCGAACTGCCGGCCGGACGAGGCTACGCCACTCCGATCTCGTATCGCGGCGCCAACGGGGTGCAGTACATCGTGCTCGCCACCGGCGGCGGGGACAACGCGGAACTGCTGGCCTTCTCGCTGGATGGGGCCCGGTAACGGCAGGCTTCCGACTCGTGACGCGGGGGCGTCGGCCCTTACGGCCGCGCCCCGGCCCCCCGTTGATCCAGCGCCGTGCGTGCGGCGCGGATCACCGTGTCGATCGTGAACGGCTTGGCGATGATCGGGCCGATCGCCTGCAGCGACTCGAGGGCGACCCCCTCCAGCCCCGCGTAGCCGGAAATGAACACGACCGGGATGTCGGGAAAGCGGTCCCGCACCGTCGTCGCGAGCTCGCCGCCGTTCATGCGTGGCATCTGCACGTCGGTCAGGATCAGGTCGATGGTCTGGTGCTGCTGCTCGATGATGGCCAAGGCGGACACGCCGTCGTCGGCATCGAGCACCGCATAGCCGAGCTCCTGCATAGTGCGGACGAGCAGCCCGCGGATGGCCGGCTCGTCCTCCACCACCAGCAGCGTCTCGGATCCGTCGAGGCGCGTGACGACGTCCGCGGCACCAGGGGCCGCGATCACCGACGCTGGCAGCCACACCCGGAAGCAGGCCCCCTCGCCGGGGGGACTTTCCACGTCGATCGCGCCGTGATGCGCGGACACAATGCCTTCGCACACGGCGAGCCCGAGTCCGCTGCCGGTGGAGAAGTCCTTCGTGGTGAAGAACGGTTCGAAGAGGCGGTCGAGCACCTCGGGGGCGATGCCGGGGCCGGAATCGCACACCGACAGCGTGACGTACGATCCCCGCGGCAGCACGTGGGCCCCGACGGTGCGTTCGGCGTCGAGTGTGACCGCCGCGAGCGCGAGGCGGACGGCCCCGTGCCCCGCCATCGCCTCACGCGCGTTCTTGACGAGGTTCACGATCAGCTGCTCCACCTGCGACGGATCGGCTAGCACCGCCGGGACGGGCTCGCTGACCGAGACCTCCACCGTGACGGTGTCGCCCACGAGCTGCTGCAGCGACCGTTCGAGGTCGCCCAGCAACGCGTCGAGGGACACGTGAATCAGGGTGGTCTGCTGTCGCTTCGCGAACGCCAGCAGTTGATGCGTGACATCGGCCGCGCGGCGTCCGGCCCGCAGGATCTCGTGCAGGTCTTCGGTGAGCTCCGGATCGTCTTTCGCCGAGCGTTGCGCCAGCTGGGTGAAGCCCAGCACGATCGTCAGCGCGTTATTGATTTCGTGCGCGACGCCGCCGGCCAGCCGGCCGATGCTCTCCAGCTTGCGCGCCGCCGCCAGTCGCTGCTCCAGCCGCGTACGCCGCTCCAATTCCAACGACAGATCGGCGGTGCGCTCCTCCACCCGCTCTTCGAGCAGCGATTTCGACGCTTCGAGCTGCGCCGTGCGCCGGTCCACCAGCGCTTCCAGTTCCGTTTCTCGCGCGCGGGCGAGCTGCAGCCGCCAGCGCACGAATTGCACGAGCACCCCGGTGAGGAGCAGCGCGAGCAGGGGCACGAACCACCATTGCTCGGTCCAGACCAACGGCACCGACAGCACGAACGTCGCGACGGCCGGATTCCAGTCGCCGTCTTCACCCGCCGCACGGATCTCGACGCGATAGTCGCCGCCGCGCAGCGGGCCGAACGACAGGGTGCGCCGCAACCCGAGGGGCGACCAGCTGCTATCCACGCCGATCACGCGGTACTCGGCGCGCGCGCGTGCCGGGAGCAGCGCATCGGTGACGGCCACGGTCACGTCGACCCGCACGGGATGCGCCGTCAGCAGCACCCGGCCAGACAGTGGCACCGCGGTGCCGTCCACCACCAGGCGCTCCACATGCACCTGCGGCGGCAGTGAATCGCTGCGCACCCCGCGCGGGTCGAGATACACGGCCCCCGAGTAGCTGGGGAGCCAGATGCCGCCCTGTGCATCCTTGTACAACTGCGACTGGTATTCGCCGTTGAACTCCGTGCTGGGCAACCCGTCACCGCGATCGAACGAGCGTACGGGCACGCTCGTGGCCTGACCGGCGGCCGCGGCTTCGAGCGCGCGCCGCGCCACCCGGAACAGCCCCGTGCGCGACGTGAGCCACAGGTAGCCGTCGTCGTCGGCGATGATCCCGAGGACGTCGCGGCGCAGGCGCTCGTTGAACGGGGCGAGGTGCACCGCTTTGTTGCCACGCACCACGAACAGCCCCGAGTCGGCGGTGCCGACCCACAGATTGTCACCGTCTTCGTAGACGGCGCGCACGGCCGCGTCGATGAGCCCCTCGGCCGTCCCGAGGTGCTGCACGGCGGGGCCGTCGACGATGGTCAGGCCGGGATCGCCGAGCAGGAGGCGGCCGCGCGCGTCCCGATGGATCAGGCGCGGCGCCACGCGTGGGTCGCGGCCGGGGATGGTGACGCGCGTGGCGACGCCCCGCACCGCGTGATACAGCCCGCTGTCGGTGGATGTCCACACCGACCCGTCACGGTCCTCGAGGACCGCCTTGGTGCGCAGCCCCTGCAGTCCCACCTGCGCCGAGATGTCGCGCACACCCGCGGCGCTGCCCATCCACGCGCGCCCGGCTCCGTTCACGATCAGCATGCCGCCGGTGACACTGGGCCAGATGTTCGCGGCCTCCCAGTCCGGATTGGCCGTGAGCACCGTTTGCCAACGGTCGCCCTCGAGTCGCAGCACCAGCCCGTTCTCGGTGGTCGCCCACAGCGCGCCGCTCCCGTCGCCGCGCACGGCGTAGGTGGAGCGCTGCGTCATGCCGGTCGCGAGCGTGGTGAACGGCGAGCGCTGATGGCGTACCAGACCGGCGGCAGTGCCCGCCCACACGCGCCCCCGCGAGTCCACGGCCAGCGACCACACGGCATCCGCGAAGGCGGTTTCGCGCGACTCCTGCGATCGTAGCCGCTGGCCATCCCACCGCAACACGCCACGCGACTGCGTTCCCAGCCAGAGGTCGCCTTCGCGGTCCCGTGCCATCGACCACACCTCGGCGGCGGCGTCCCGGGTGCCGGTGAGCACTCGCTCCGCGATCACGATCGCGCGGGGATTGTCCACGTTCAGGTGCCAGGCGCCGCTGCGGGTGGCCACCCACAGTCCGCGCGCGCCGTCGGACATCACCTCGAAAAACCGCTCCCCCGGGCTGAAGGGCGCGACCAACACGGTGGTGTCGCCGGGCGCGATGGAGCCGAAGAACTCGCGCCCGGCCATCCAGACGCGGCCGTCAGCCGTTTCCGTGAGCGAGTAGCTGTAGGCGTCGGCACCCCGCACTTTGGCGAAGCGGGTACCGTCGCCGACGTAGACGCCGAACGCCCCGGCCACCCAGATCCGGCCGTCGCGGGTCCGCAGCACTTTCCACGTCAGGGCGGCCGGAATCTGCGTGCTGTCGATGCGCCGGAAGGTGCTCCCCTCGCGCACGGCCAGTCCCCGGTTCGTGGAAATCCAGAGACGCCCCGTCGGCTCGGCCATGAGCGAGACGATCTCCCCCGACGGCAGCGCCGGATCGGTGGCCGGCGAGAACGTGGTGCCGGCCAGGCCATCAAAGCGCACCACGCCGCGCCGCGTGCCCAGCCACAGGTAGCCGTCGGGTGTCTGTGCGATGGCGTCGACCTGCGAATCCGGGAGTCGCTCGATCGGTTCGATCACGGCGCTGGCGAACGACCGGCCCGGTGCCGTGCCCCGTCGTGTCTGCGCGCCAGCGTCGCCGGCCAGCACGGCATGGAGCACCACACCGCCCACGATCAGCGCCGCGGTGTGCCACCGCCGATGCGGCGCTGGACCGGAGAAACGACGGACGGCCACGAGAGAGATGACGAAGGACGGTGAGGACGTTGGCGACACCGGCTGGACTTTGGCCGGATAAGGTGAAGAATGCGTCATCACCGTATCGTCGGCAACCACATGCACGCGGTGGACGCCCCGGAGACGGCAGGCCATCCTTCGTCGTGGCCCGGATGCCATCACTCGATTTCCCCTTCTCTGCGCGGAGCCTTGCATGCGTTTCCCCCGCCCGACGGCTGTCTCACTGACCACGGCCGCCGCCTGCCTGTCGATGCACGTGGCGCTTGCCGGCGGGCTCGGTGCGCAGCCCCGCACGCCGATCGTCAATCCGGCCGCCCTCACGCCGCAGCAGCAGCTGTCCCGCGAGATCTACAAGGAGCTGGTCGAGATCAACACCGGCGTGGAAACCGGTAACATCACCACCGCCGCCGTGGCGATGGCGGCGCGCTTCAAGGCGGCCGGCATCCCCGAGGCGGACATCTTCGTGGGCGGCCCGCGTCCCGACAAGCACAACGTGGTGGCGCGGATCCGCGGCAAGGGCGGCCCCAACGCGCCCAAGCCGCTGCTGCTGCTGGCGCACATCGATGTGGTCGAAGCGCTCAAGGCCGACTGGTCGGCCGACCTCGATCCGTTCGTGTTCACGGAGCGTGACGGCTACTACTACGGGCGCGGCACGGCCGACGACAAGGCCATGGCGTCGATCTTCGTGGCCAACGTGTACCGCATGAAGCGCGAAGGGTTCGTCCCCGACCGGGACATCATCATCGCGCTCACGGCCGACGAAGAGAGCGGCCCGGCCAACGGTGTGGACTGGCTGCTCAAGAACCACAAGAACCTCGTGGACGCGGCGCTCGTGATCAACGAGGGGGGTGGTGGCACGCTGCGCGACGGCAAGCCGCTGTTCAACGCGATTCAGGCCACCGAAAAGATCACGACCAACTTCACGCTGCGCGTCACCAACAAGGGCGGGCACTCCTCGGTGCCGCGCGACGACAACGCCATCACGTCGCTCTCCGATGCGCTCTCGCGCGTGGGGCGCTACAAGTTCGCCGTGCAGCTCAATGAGGTCACGCGGGCCTTCTTCTCGCAGACCGCCGCCCTCGAGGAGCCGGCGATGGGGAAGGGGATGGCGGCCCTCGTGGCCAACCCAACGGACAAGGCGGCCATTGCCGTGGTGACGGCCGACCCCAAGTACAACTCGATGCTGCGCACCACGTGCGTGGCCACCGAACTCAAGGGCGGTCACGCCACCAATGCGTTGCCGCAGCTCGCCGAAGCCAACGTGAACTGCCGCGTGTATCCCACGCAGAGCGCGGAGTCGGTGCGCGCCGAGCTGGCGGCCGCTATCGTTGACACGACGGTGCAGGTCATCATCCGCTCGCAGCGTCCGGCCTCGCCGCCGTCGGCGCTGCTCCCCGAGGTGATGCAGAACGTGGACCAGATCACCAAGGCGCTCTGG
>CANJOX010000223.1 GCA_947475795.1 Gemmatimonadota bacterium | reverse complement strand
TGGGAGCCGGAAACCGAGAAGGCCGCGAGCGCGCCGTATCTGTACAAGCCGGTGCCGGTGTTGCGCCTGAACGGTCAGGCCGCACCCACGTTCGTGTACCGGTTGCCGACCGATTCGATGCCGGTGACGTTCCAGTTCTACGACAAGACCGGCAAGCTGCTGGCCACCGTGGCGAGCACCGACACCAACCCCACGCCCGCCGCGGGCGGCCCTGGTGGTGGACGCGGCTTCGGCGCGGCGGCGCCGGCCAAGCCGAGCAATCGGAAGGGTGTGAATCGCTACACGTGGACCATGCGTCATCCTGATGCGACCACGTTCCGCGGCATGATTTTGTGGGGCGGCCGTGGCACCGGCCCGTCGATGGCGCCGGGCACGTACAGCGTGAAGATGACCGCCGGCAGTGCGGCGCCGGTGCAGTACACGTTCGTGGTGAAGCCCGATCCGCGCTCGGACGCGACGGAAGCCGATCTCGTGGAGCAGACGCGGATGGCGCTGCAAGTGCGCGACCGCATGAGCGACGCGAACAAGGGCGTGATCGAGATCCGCAATCTCAAGACGGATGTGACGGATCGTACGGCGAAGATGACCGCGAACGCCGCGTTCGCGCCGTTGGCGAAGAAGTTCGCGGACTCGCTCAGCGCCGTGGAAGACTCGGTGTATCAGACGAAGAATCAGTCGGGACAGGACCCGCTGAACTTCCCGATCCGACTCAACAACCAGTTCTCGAGCTTGCTCAGCTTCGTGTCGAGCGGCGAGCGCCGTCCGCCCAAGCAGGCGTACGATGTGCTGGCGGTGTTGAACCCGAAGCTCGACCTGCAGATGGCGCGCATGGAGCGGATCATTGCCGCGGACCTGCCGAAGATCAACGCGATGTTGAAGGCGGCGGGATTGCCGGAGATCACGCGGAGCAAGGTGGAGAAGGGCGGACCTGGTGCGCCGGCGGCGGTGTTCGTGCCGGAGGACGGGGCCGGCTTCGACCGCTAGGGATCGGTCCAGCGACACCGCACAACGCCCGGCTGCCTCGTACAAGGCGGCCGGGCGTTGTGGCGTCGGGGCTCGGCGCCGTCGATTCGGTCGGCGCCTACGCCTCGTACATCGTCTCGCCGCCCACGACCGTGCGCACGATGGCGATGTCCTTGATCGCGTCGGGCTTCACCGTGTGCGGATCATCAGACAGCATGACGAAGTCGGCCAGCTTGCCCACCGTGATGGAACCTTTGATCGCTTCCTCATGCGCCGCGTACGCACCGTGGAGCGTGTTCACGCGCAGCGCCTCGCTGACGCTGATGCGCTGATTCAGTCCCCACGAGGTACCGTCCCAGCCGGTGCGCGTGACCATCCCCTGCATCCCCATGAGTGGCGCGAAGGGGCCCGGGCTGAAATCCGACCCGGCCGCGGCCCGTACGCCGGCGTCCAGCAGCGTACGGAAGGCCATGCTGCGCTGCATGAGCGATTCGCCGTAGAACGGAAACTTGTCCGTGTTGTAGTAGGCGTACGTGGTGAACATCGACGGGACCGCGTCGAGCGCTTTCATGCGCCGGACCAGGTCGTCGGTGACGAGCGTGCAGTGCGTGATCTTGGGGCGCGCGTCGGCCCGCGGAAACTGACGCTGTGCCCGCTCGAAGGCCGTCAGGTACATGTCGATGGCCACGTCACCATTGGCGTGGCAGTTCACTTGAATGCCGGCGCGATGCACGCGCGCCACCCACGCGTCCAGGGTGTCCTGTGTTTCGGTGACGTTGCCTCGATAGTCCGTCCCGGCGTACGGCACGCTCATGGCCATCGTCCGCTCGGAGAACGAGCCGTCCACGGTGTGTTCCGAGGTCGCACCGAACCGGATCCAGTCATCGCCGAAGCCACTGCGGATGCCACTGGTGATCATCCCCTCCAGCACGGCGCCCGACGCCTCATAGCTGATGCGGTGCCGGAGCTCGCCGCGCGCCCGAACGTCCTGCATCGCCGCCAGATCACCACCCTCGTGGTGCACGGTCGTGAGACCGTAGCGCGCGAACTGCTTCGACATGTGGGCAATGCCATCCCGTTCGCGCCGCGCGCGCTCGGCGTCCGAGAACTGCGGCCGCGTCCCCACGGCATTGAGGACATTCATCGCGCGATCCGTCACGCGCCCCGACAGTTCGCCCGTGGCATCCTTGTCGAACGTCCCACCGGCGGGATTGACGGTGTCCTTCGTCACCTTTGCCCACTCGAACGCCCGGCTGTTGTAGAACGCCGTGTGGCCGCCGCGATGCCGCACGACCACGGGGTGCTCGGTGCTGACGCGATCCAGATCCTGCCGCGTGAGCTGCCGCTTGTCGGTGAGTTTCGTATCGTCGTGAAAGTATCCGGACACCCACGTACCCGCCGGCGTCTCCCGCGCCCGCGCGCGCAACTTGCTGACGATGCTCTCGATGCTGACGAATTCCACGTCGAACGGATTGCCGACCAGCACCTCGTACAGCAGCGTCGTTCCGCCGGCATGATTGTGCGTGTCGATGAATCCCGGCACGACCGTGAGGCCGCCGGCATCGATCACGCGGGTGCGTGCCCCTGCCAGCGCTTTCACCGCGGCCGTGGTGCCCACGGCGACGAACCGGTGCTGACTGACGGCAAAGGCTTCGGCGCGCGCCCCGTCCATCGTGTAGACCTTGGCGTTGACGACCACCAGATCCGGGTCGATGGCGCGGGCGGTGGGCACCGGCCGCGACGCTGGTTGGCGCACGGCACCGAGCCAGGACGGCGTCAGCGCGCCGACCGCGCCGGCCATGGTCAGGCCCATGAAATCGCGCCGGGAGTGTTGGTTGGTCATCGGGTCTCCGTGAAAAGTCGGCCGGTGGACGGCGAGTCTCCGCGAGAGTATGCCGCGCTGCGAGACGCTTGGCGAGGGCGCGCGGCGTGGCGCGGTCACCGCCACCGCCTATTGCCCGCGCTGTGCGCCGACCGCAGTTTGCCTGTCGTGGTCGGCTGCGCACACGCGTGCCGTACCGCGTCCCACCACGTTCGTCCCCTTCGGTCTGCGTCGCCCGTGCGATGCGCCCACCAATCGCCACCGGTGCTGCCGGGCGGCTCCGGATCGCTCATGCCACGTGTTTCGCGCAGGACATTCATCGGAGGGCTCGCCGCTGGCGGCATCGGCCTCGCCATTGGAAGCCGATATCTGCTGGGTGAGAAGCGCGCGCCCTTTCCCGCGCCACGCGCCATCGGCGATATCCTGGCGCTCGACCCCACCTTCACGGGGCGGCCGCCGAACGTCATTCTGATCAACTGCGACGATCTCGGCTACGGCGATCTCGGTTGCTACGGCAGCAGCGCGGTGAAGACGCCGCACATTGATGCGCTGGCGGCGGGCGGTATGCGCTTCACCGATTTCCACGCGTGCGATTCGGTGTGTACGCCGTCGCGGGCGGGGCTCCTGACCGGCCGGTACCCGAAGCGGATGCGGCTCGATTTCCCGCTCATGCCGAGCACGACGGCGATCAAGACCAAGCTGGTGAATCAGCTCGGCTTCGCGGCCGGTTCCGCCGGGGTGATGGACATGGACTCCGAGGTTGGCGCGGAGGGGCTGGATGCGTTCGAAGTCACGATGGGTCAGGCGCTGCAACAGCGTGGGTACCGCACGGCGATGATCGGTAAATGGCACCTCGGCGATTTCACGAATGCGCCGCAGTACCATCCGCTCGAGCATGGCTTCCAGAGCTTTTACGGCGTGCCGCACAGCAACGACATGCAGCCGTTTCCGCTGTACCGGGGACGTGATGTCATCGAGGCGAACGTGCAGGACCGCACGGCGCTCACCCGCCTGTATACCGATGAAGCGATCAAGGTCATTGAATCGAATACCGAGACGCCGTTCT
Source organism: Gemmatimonadota bacterium (assembly GCA_947475795.1). Next base: position 1,907 of record CANJOX010000223.1, on the reverse strand, counting down.
TCCTGTATCTCGCCCACACCTACCCGCACCGTCCGCTCGCCGCGTCCACGCAGTTCAAGAACACGTCGGATGGCGGTCTCTACGGTGATACTGTCGAGGAGATCGACTGGAATGTGGGGCGTCTCATGGAGACGCTCACGCGACACAACCTCGACGCGAATACGCTCGTGTTATTCACGAGCGACAATGGGCCGTGGTATGATGGCAGCCCGGCGGGCTTTCGCGGACGGAAGGGACAGAGCTTCGAGGGCGGTCACCGGGTGCCGATGATCGCCCGCTGGAACGGGACGATCCCGGCGGGCCGGTTGTGCGAGGCACCGACGATGAACATCGATGTCTTCCCCACGATGCTGTCGCTCGCCGGCATCGGGATGCCGTCGGACCGTCTGATCGACGGGGAGTCGATGGTGAATCTGCTGACCCGCCCCGACGCGCCGCCGGCGACGCCCCGCGAGCTCTACTTCTATCATCAGGGCACGCTCGAAGGCATGCGCTCCGGCGACTGGAAGTTCATTCGGACCGTCAATCACTACGTGTGGCCACTGCCGGTCAACCAGATTCTCGGCTGGCTGAGCCGACAGACCACCGGCCCGCTCCCGCTGCTCTACAATCTCCGCAGCGACCCCGGCGAGGCGTACAATCTCGCCGGGCGCTATCCGGAGCGCGTCCGCGCCCTCAACGACGGGATGGTCCGCTGGGAGACGGCGATGGCGCAGAACCTGTTCGGCCTGCGGTCCCCGGGCTGACGGGACACACGCGCGGAGGCCGAACGGTCGGTGGTATCACGCGATCAGAAGGACGTGCTGACCGAGAAGAAGATCTGCCGCGGCGCTCCGGTCAGGAACGTGGTGTTGTCGCCGCTGGCCGTGAAGCCGCCGCTGCCCATCGTGCCGATGTACCGCTCGTCGAGCAGGTTGTTCATGTTGAGCTGCAGCTCGAGCATCTTGAGTGCGCCGATGCGGCCCAGGCGGTAGCGCGCCGAGAGATCGGACACGAAGTAGCCCGGCACCTTGCCTTCTCCGTCGCCCGCCGTGTTCAGGTCGTTCGTGTACGTGAAGTAGCGCTCGCCCACATAACGGCCACCCAGCGTGAGATTGAGCTTGGCGCGCGTGTAGGACAGCGACGCCGTGGCCATCTGCTTCGGCGCGTCCTGCACGTACTTGTCCTTGGTGCTCACGCGCGACGACGCATTGGCCTGATTGGCGAGGTAGTCGTCGCCGAACTTCGAGCTGTTGAAGGACGCCGAACCGAACGCGCGCAGGCCATTGCCAAGATCCGCGTTCACCACGCCTTCGAGTCCGACCGTGTTCACCGATCCCACGTTGCCGAAGCCGGTCGCGCAGGTGACCGTCTGTGGGCAAAGCGCGATGCCGAGCAGGCGGTTGCGATAGTCGATCGTGTAGCCAGTCACGCCCGCTTCGACCTTGCCGCGGCGCGTCCGGGCGCCGACTTCCAGGGTCGTCGCGCGTTCAGCCTTTGCGGTGGTCTTGAAGAAGTCGAAGGTTGCCGGCGCCGCATTGTACACGCCACCAGCCGGACTGAGGGGAAACTGGTTCACATTCTCCGACCAGTTGGCAAACACTTCATTGTTTTCATTCATCTTGAAGACGGCACCGACCTGCGGGAGAATTCCCGCGTCCGTCTTCACGTTGAGCGCGGGGCGCGTGGCATCCGCAAAGATCGGCGCCACGATGCCGGCCGTCGGAGTGTTCCCGTTGTTCGTGAAATCCGCGTTGACCGTGAGCAGCTTGGCGCCGTACGAGAGCGTGAGCCGATCCTGGAGCAGACGGTTCGTGTTCTGCACGTGCAGCTGCGTGGTGCTGACGTCGGCGGTGCGGTCATAGTCGAGTCGGAGCACCTTCGTGAAGTCCACTTCCGGGCTGGCCTGATAATTCTTCATCCGCCAG
>CANJOX010000222.1 GCA_947475795.1 Gemmatimonadota bacterium | reverse complement strand
CCGTCATCGGCGTGCCGTGCGATGTGGCCGTGGTGTGGGTGGAGTCGCTACCGCCGGAATCCAACGGGAAGACGCGCGTGGTGATCTCGCGAGTGATGCCGCCGTCGGCGGGCCGTCTCCCATGAAGACCGCGTGGCAGCGCATGGAAGCGAGTGCAACACCGTCGTGGTATCTGCACCCGCTGGTCGCGCAGCAGAAGCACGACGTGCATCTGGCCTGGGTGCGCCGGTGGCGCCCGCGCCACGCAGCGGGGCCGCTGCTCAAGACCGATCTGTTCGAGGACGCGTACGGCAGCGACACGCTGCTGCCGGCGCTGCTCGACGATGCCACCGTGGTGATCGGCTGTGACCGGCTGTCTGGCGTCGTTAGTCGCGCGCGCGGGCGGTTTCCGGCGCCGACCTTCCGGGCGCTCGTTGCGGACTGCGGTGCGTTGCCGTTGGCCCCGGCGTCGGTGACCACGGTGCTGTCGCTCTCCACGCTGGACCACGGGGACTCGCCGGCGGAATTCGATGCGGCGATCACAGAGCTCGCACGGGTGCTGGAACCCGGCGGCCTGCTGCTGCTCACGCTCGACAATCCCGACAACCCGTTCTACTGGGTGCTGCGCGCGATCAGCCGGCTGGGGTGGACACCGTTTCCCATGGGCTACACCCCCGGGCGATTCGTGCTCGACCAGCAACTGGACGCGGCGGGATTCGAGGTGCTGAGCCGCGACGTGCTGATCCACAATCCGCGTGTGCTCTCGACGGCGCTGTTCATCGGCCTGCAGCGCCTCCTCGGCCGCCGTGCGGATCCACTCATTGCGTGGCTGCTGGCCGGCTTCGCGCAGCTGGGCCGGTTCCCCACCCGCGGGCTGTCCGCGTGCTTCACGGCCACCTGCGCACGCAAGCGCGGCGCGGTGCGCCCTTCCCCACTTTCCGCCGCCGGTTTTTCGTGAAGCCCTACGAACGCCTCGCCGACGCCGTTGCCCCCGATGGCACCGTGCTCACGCTGTATCGCCATGACGGCGCGTACCTGCTGCGCATCGATGGCATCGAACTGATGTCCACGCGCCGCTCGCAGTCGGAAGTGCAGCTGGCCGACCTCGCCTGCCGCGGCCTACGCGATCAGCCAGCGGTGCGCGTGCTGGTGGGTGGGCTGGGGTTCGGCTTTACCATGCGCGCCGCGCTCGAGCGCCTGGGCCCTGACGCGCAGGTGATGGTGGCCGAGATCGTCCCCGAGGTGATCGCGTGGAACCGGAACCCGGACTATCCGCTCGCCGGCACCGCCATGCACGACCCGCGCGTGGAGATCCGCGAGGGCGACGTGCTGGCGGTCCTGCGTGACCATGCGGGCACGTTCGACGCCATCATGCTGGACGTGGACAATGGCGCCGAGTCGCTAACCACCGCCGGCAACGCGGCGCTGTACATCGACACCGGCATTCAAGCCGCCATCGCCGCGCTGCGCCCCGGCGGGCGCGTGGTGTACTGGTCGGCGGATGCGGACCCGTCGTTCGCCAAGGCGCTGCGCCGCAACGGGCTCACGGTCACCACGGAGAAAAGCCGCGCACACGGCACCAAAGGCGCGGCCCACGAGCTCATTGTGGGATCGACGCGCCGATAGCCGGCAACTCCAGCACGATCGCCGCTTCCTCGTCGGGCAACCGCTCGGCGGAGCGCAGCTTCTTCTCCATAGCGCGACTGCGCTGCCCGGTTTCCTCGATGGTGCGACTGGCGGTGTGCAGCTGCCGCTGCACCTTGTCGAGCACATCGCCGAATTTTCCGAACTCGGTTTTCACCGCCCCGAGCACGCGCCACACCTCGGCGGCGCGCTGTTCGACGACGAGTGTCTGGAATCCCATCCGCAGGCTGGTGAGAATCGCCGCCAGCGTGGTCGGCCCCGCCACCACGATGCGATACTGCTGCTGCAAATCGCTCACCACCGACGGGTGCCGCAGCACTTCGGCAAAGAGACCTTCGGTGGCGAGGAACATGATGGCGAAATCGGTGCTGGCCGGCGGATGCACGTACTTGTCGTGAATCTCCTTGGCGGACCCGCGCACGGTGCGCATGAGCGCATCACTGGCCGCCTGCACCGCGGCCACGTCGCCCTGATCGGACGCGTCCTGCAGCCGCAACCAGTCTTCCTGCGGAAACTTGGAGTCGATGGGCAGCCACACGCAGGCGGCGGGATCGTCGAGCGGTCCCGGCAGGCGCACCGCGAACTCCACGCGTTCGGCGGTGTCCGGGCGGATGCACACGTTTTTGTCGTACTGCGCGGGTGTGAGCATCTGCTCCAGAATGGCGCCGAGCTGCACTTCGGCCCACGTGCCGCGCGCCTTCACGTTGGTCAGCACGCGCTTGAGATCGCCCACGCCGGTGGCAAGCTGCTGCATCTCGCCCAGCCCCCGATGCACCGTATCGAGGCGATCGCTGACCAGCTTGAACGACTCGCCGAGCCGCTTCTCGAGCGTATCGTGCAGCTTCTCGTCCACCGTGCGGCGCATTTCGTCGAGCTTGCGTTCATTGCCCTGCTGCAACTCGCGGACGCGCTCGTCGAGCGTGCCCCGCACGCGATCGAGCGCGTGCTGCGTGGCCTCGATGGACTTGGTTACTTCTTCGCGCAGCTCGCGCGCCGACTGGCGCGCCTCGTCGCGGGCACTGCGCAGCTCCTCACGGAGTTCACGGCGTGCGACTTCGGGATCGGGGCCCGCGACCGGGCGGCCGCGCAGGAGGTGCGCGAACAGCAGCACGACCGCCAGCGCGGCGCACCCCAGCGTGAGCAGCGCGATGGGATCACCCATGGTCCGTACCCGCCCGCAACAGTGCTTCGAGTCCGCTGCCCCGTCGCACGGTGCGCGACACGGCCGAGCGCATCACACCCTCATCGCCCACGATGAGCACCTGGCTCCGGGCACGCGTGACGGCGGTATACAGCAACTCCCGTCCGGCTACGCGACTCCCGGCGGGTGGGAGGATCACGATGACGTGGTCGAACTCTGACCCCTGCGCTTTATGCACCGTCATGGCCCACGCGGTTTGCGTGTCGGGCAACCGGGATGGCTGGAGGGCACGCGTGGCGCCCTCGGGGGCGGGAAAGTGCACGAGCATCTCGCCGTCCGTTTCCCATGCGACGCCCACGTCGCCGTTGAACACCTGTGTTCCGTAATCGTTGGCCATGACCATGACCGGACGCCGATGGTACCAGCGTTCGGTGATGATCGTGCCCTGACGGCGTAGCCAGCGCTCCACTTCGGCGTTGATGCCGGACACGCCCCAGGTGCCTTCGCGTTCCGCACAGAGCACGCGGAACCCGTCGAGCGCGGCGAGGGCCGTCGCCGGGGAGTCCGCGGCGAGACACCGCTCGAGGTGCGGAACGAGCAGCGCCAGTAACGCGGCGCGATCGTGCGGTGCCGGCACCCAGCGGACATCCGCCCGGGCGGGATCGTGCGCGACGGCCGAGAGCGCCGCCGCGTCGCCGGCCAGAATAGCGGCCGCCGCGTCCCCGATCGCGGGGTGACGCTCAAACCGGTAGCTGCGCGTGAGCCGCTGCACACGATCGTGCAGCGCCGTGCCGGCCGCGCCGTCGTGTGCCACGCGGCAGATCGCACCCAGGACGTCACCGGCTTCTACGCTGGCCAGCTGATCCTGATCGCCGACCAGCAGCAGCGTGGCGTGCGCCGGGAGCGCGGCCACGAGCGCATCCATGAGCAGCACATCCACCATGCTGGCCTCGTCGAGGATCACGAGATCGTACGGCAGGGGTACACCGGCGCGCGACCAGAACCGATCGCGATCGGGTTGATAGCCCAGCAACCGGTGCACCGTCTGCGCGCTCTGCGGCACGCGGGCGCGTACGCTGGGGGAGGCGTTCATGTCATCCAGACGGCGTCGCACCGACTCCGAGAGCCGGGCCGCCGCCTTCCCGGTGGGGGCCGCCAGCGCGACCCGGAGCGCCGGGGTCTGCGCGAGCGTTTCCACGAGCAGCTCGGCGATGCGCGTCGTTTTTCCGGTGCCGGGGCCGCCGGTGATCACGCGAAACGTGGGGGCATCCTGCGCCAGTGAGGTACGAATACGCGCCACGAGGCGCTGCTCGGCGTCGTAGAAGCGCCGGAACTGGAGCAGTTCACCGTGCAGCACCAGCGGCGACGGCGCAGGGCCGCTACTGGCATCCCCGGTGACGGCCTGCACGACCGACGGTGCGGCGTGGAGGGCCGCGCGCCACCAGGTGGCGTCATGACCACGCAGCAGCGCGCAGGTGGCTTCGACCTGTTGGTCGACCGCGCCGTCGGTGTTGGGGGAGCTGAGGTCGCGCGTGAGGTCCCTAGTGTCGGCGGCGAGATCGGTGAGGGAGAGCGCGCTGTGGCCGTCATCACGCGCGTGCGCCAGCATCGCCACGGCGATACCGACGGGCACCGCGGCGACACCGTCGAGGCCCGCCCGGCGACAGGTGAGCTCCGCGAGCACGCGATCGCTGGGGGTGAGTCGCTGGCGCGTGACCGCCGCCTCGAGGAGTGCCGAGAGGCCGGCCGCCGTACGCGTGTTGGCGCTCGTGTTGGCGCTCATGTCCGCGCTCATGTCCGCGCTCATGCGGTGCCTCCGAAGGCGTGATCGAGCGCGTGCAGCAGCGCGGGAGACGGGGTGTCGGTGAACCACCCATCGCCCGGCGCCGTCCCAATGCCGCGTAGGAAGGCGTAGGTCACCTGCCCCCAGTGCCGAGCCGGGTCGTACCCCGGCTGCCGCGCGCGCAGGTGGCGGTGCAACGCCACGAGATAGACGTGATACTGCAGCGTGTAGTGTGCGGCGTGCATCGCATGCCCGAGCGCGTCGGGCGCGTAGTCGGCGTTGTCGGCGCCCAACCAGTTGGACTTCCAGTCGAGCACATGCCAGCGCCCGTCGTGCTCGAAGGCGAGGTCGATGGAGCCGGTGAGATAACCGCGGAACTGGTCGTCGCGCAGGCGCTGCAGCAACGGCGCGTACGCGTTCGCATGCGGCGATCCGTGCATCGCGAGGGCGCTCGCGACGGCGGCGACCGAGAAGTCGCGCACCGGCATCGAAAAGCGCCACTCGCGCAGCGTGGCGGCGCGGGGCACCGCGCTCAGCGCAAAGCCAGCGCCGGGGATCTCGGCGCGACACACCGTACCGATCATCTCGCGAATGTGTGCGGGCGTCCAGCGGCCAGTGGATGGCACCTGCACTCCGTACTCCTGCAGCGCGCGCTGTACGTCGGCCTCGGTGGTCGTGTCCGGCGCGGTGAAGTCGGTGTGTTCGAAGAGTCCGTGCACGACGTTGCCGATATCAGCGCCGGCCGGCACGCCGCGGAAGCCCGGCACCGTCGCCGCCGTGCGGCGGGCCTCATCAGGCTGCAACAGGTCATCCACGTCACGACTGTCTACGTGCGATACGTTGCGCGTGAGCATCGTGAAGCTGCTGCGGCGCCAGACGGCGAGCTGTCCGGGCGCCGGGGTAAACGTGAGCGGCGTGCGCTGGGCCGCCGGCGTGGTCGCGGCCGTGGCGGGCGAAGGCGGTGCGTGGCGCACGATGTCTGCAATGCCCATAGAGTCGGCATTGGCGGCGATCAGCGCATCGATCTGTTCGCGCTCCACGCGGTCGCCGCCACCCTGCAGCAGCCACCCCAGCGACGAGGCCGCGGCGTGGGCAAAGTTGCCCCACGTGACGTAGCAACGGGATTCGGCGCGGGTGAGCGCCACGTATGCGAGACGCAAATCTTCGCCGAGTTGCTCATGCGCCTTCTGCTCCTGACGCTCTTCCTGGCGGCGTTCGGATTCTTCGCCTTCGG
>CANJOX010000221.1 GCA_947475795.1 Gemmatimonadota bacterium | reverse complement strand
TCCAGATCCTTCGGAGACGCGCGTCCGCTCACGCCCTCACTGAGGTCGGAGATCACCGCCGAGGCCGTGGCCACCTTGCCGGTGAGCTTTTTGTTCAAGTCGATGATTGAATAGTCGCCCACGCCACCGCGCTCGATCACCGTGGTCGTCAACGAGGTCTTGAACACATCCTTGTCGGCCACCAGGCTGGCGCCACCCGGGCTCCATCCCGTCATCACGATCTGGTCGGCGGTGAAGTCAGTGGGCTTCACGAACACCCTGATGCCGTTCGACAACGTCCATTCCGTGAGGTTGAGCGAATTGGTTTTCTTCTCGCTCACCACGCGTCCGGCCGTCGGCGCCTTGGCCACCAAGGCGCCGGCCGTGAGCGTTTCCACCCACGGGGTGATGGTGGCCGCATTGACCTTGCCGAACACGGCGCGGATGTCGGCCTCGGTCGGCACCGTGAGCCCGTCCTTATCCGGAAGGCTCACGGTCACGACGCGATTTGCCTCGCCCACGCGCGACGCGCCGAGCGCATTCACCTCCGCCAGCGTGACCGTCGGCAGCAGGCGCTGCATGGCGGCGTATTCGAACGCGATGCCGGGAATCGCCTCGCCCTGCAGGAAGTGGTCGATGTACTCATCGACGAAGGCATCCGACGGCGTCTTGTCGCGCTCCTGATACGCGCGCTCATACCCGCGCAGGGTGTTGGTTTTGGCGCGCTCGAGCTCCGAGGCGAGGAACCCGTGACGGCGCACGCGCTCGGCCTCGGCGAGCAGGGCCTGCAACGATTCCAATAGCTGTCCTTCTTTCGCGCGCGCATCGAGCGAGTAGTACTCGCTGTTGCGCACGAAGCTGCCGCCGCCCGCACCGGCTCCCACAAACGGCGCCTCGGGCTTGAGGGCCAGCTCGCCGAACCGCTGGTTCAGCATCTGATCATACAGGCGCTCCAGCAGCTCCTGGCGGAGATCGCCGACCGTGCGCGTCGTGCGCCCCTTGCTCTTCCACAGCACGCCCACCGACGACCCACTCAGCTCTTTGTCGGTGGCGATGGAGATCAGGGTGGAATCGTGGGTCGGCACGGCGGCCACGGTGCGCGTGCGGGCACCCTTTCGGGGCGCGATGCCGCCAAAGGTGGAGCGAATCAGCGCTTCCAGCTGCTTCGGGTCGGCATCACCGACCGCCACCACGGCCATGAGATCGGGACGGTACCAGTCGCGCCAGAAGCGCCTGAGCGGAGCCGGGTTCGCCCCTTCGAGAATCTCCGGCTTGCCGATCGGCAGTCGCTCGGCGTACCGCGAGCCGCGGAAAATCACCGGGAACTGCTGGTCGCGGAGCCGTTCGCCGGCGCCCAGTCCGTTCCGCCACTCCGACAGCACCACGCCGCGTTCGGCCACCACTTCGGTGGAATCGAACAGAATGCCGGTGGCCACATCGCCGAGGAAGCGGAAACTCTTCTCGAGAATGCCCGCGCTGTCGGTGGGGACGGGAAGGATGTACACCGTCTCGTCGAAGCTCGTGAACGCATTCAGGTCGGCGCCGAAGCGCACGCCGATCGATTCGAGGTACTTCACGATATCGTTCTTCGCAAAGGACGTCGTGCCGTTGAACGCCATGTGCTCGATGAAGTGCGCGAGACCGCGCTGGTCGTCGTCTTCCAGTATCGAACCGGCGTTCACGACCAGGCGCAGCTCGGCCCGCTGCTCCGGCTTGGCGTTGCGTCGGATGTAATAGCGAATGCCGTTCGGCAGGGTGCCGATGCGCACGGCGGCATCGGTGGGCAGCGGCGCTGCGAGGGCGAACGAATCGCGTGGCGCCTTCGATGCGGCGCCTTGGGCGCCAGCGGCACTACCCGTCATGGCCGCGACGATCGCGGCCATCGCCAGATTGCTGAAGAAACTCAATGGATCCTCGTCAAGGTGAAGTGCGCTTCAACTTACCCGGTGGGAAAGCGGCCCCGCAGTAACGCCCGCAAATCCAGCGGCGGCGCGTCACCGCGCAGCGCCGGCAGAGCAGGGGGCATCTCTTCGCCCACGGTCACCCGTTGCATCGAGGAGCGTACCCCGGGGTCCAGGAAACGGGACAACTGGCTGTACGCGAAGTCGGCGCCGGTGCGGGTGGCATAGCTGTGCAGCGGATACGTCACGAAGAGTTGGTCGCGCGCGCGGGTCATCGCCACATACAGCAAGCGTCGCTCTTCGTCGATCTGGGCGTCGTCGTTCGCCGATCGCGCCATCGGAAACACGCCGTCGGAGGCGTGGATCACGAACACGGCGTCCCATTCCTTGCCTTTCGCGGAGTGCGCGGTGGAGAGAATCAGGGCGTCGTCCTCATCGGTGCTGCCCACGGCGAGGTCCTGCGTGTTCGACGGCGGCTCGAGGGCGAGGGCCGACAGAAAGGTGCTGCGGTCGGGATAGCCGGCGGCGATGACTTCGAGCTGATCGAGGTCGGCCATGCGCGGCGGCGCATCGTCGTAGGTGGCCTGCAGGATCGGATTGTACAGATGCCGACAGAGGCGGATGGTTTCGGCCGGCGAATGCGGATTGTTATTGCGTTCCACCCGACGCATGCCATCCAGCAACGCGGCCAAGGCCTGCAGGGCCGGGCGGGCGCGTGAGGGGGCCTTGGTCGCACCGAGCGCCATCGGCTCCCATCCATGATACGCCAGCAGGTCGATGGCGGCCCGCGCGGTGGCATCACCAACGCCCGGCAACAGGCGCAGCAGGCGATACCAGCTCACCTCATCGAGCGGATTCTCGAGCACACGGAGAAACGCCAAAATGTCCTTGATGTGCGCGGCCTCGAGGAACTTGAGGCCGCCCCACTTTTCATAAGGAATCCGCCGATTGGCGAGTTCGATCTCGAGATCGGCCGACAGATAGCCGGCGCGGAAGAGCACGGCCATCTCGCGCAGTGGGATCCCTTCCTCGTGCAGTTCGAGCAGGCGATCGACCACGAACGCCGTCTGGGCATGTTCGTCCTTCACCGTGACCAGCCACGGCGGCTCGCCACCGGTGCGCTCGGTCCAGAGCTGTTTCGAATAGCGCTCGCGGCTGCGCGAAATCAGCGCGTTGGTCGTGTCGAGAATCGGCCCGGTCGAGCGATAATTCCGCTCGAGCGTGACGATCTGCGTGCCGGGAAATTGCTGCGGGAAGTCGAGAATGTTGCGGATGGTGGCGCCGCGGAACGCGTAGATGCTCTGCGCGTCGTCGCCCACCACGGTGATCTTGCCATTCGTGCACAGCGCGCGAAGAATGCGCGACTGCAGCGGATTGGTATCCTGATACTCATCGACCAGCACGTGATCGTAGAGGGCGCGAATCTGATCGGCGATCGGCGGCGCCTGCTCGAGCAGCAGCGCCCACGACAACAGCAGGTCGTCGTAATCCAGAAGATTGCGCTCGGCCTTGCGTTTCACGTAATCACCGAAGAGCCGCTCGATGTCGCCGGTCCAGGCGAGGAAGTGCGGCCACTGCTCACCGAGCAGGTCCGCGATGGGGCGCTCGGTATTCACGTGCCGTGAGTAAATGGACTGCAGCGTTTCGGCGCGCGGGAAGCGTGGGGCGGAGCGCGGCGCGTTCTTGAGATCGGCGTAGCCGAGGGCGGCGCGCGAGATCCCCATGAGATCCGAGGCGTCGGACTGATCGAGGATGGTAAAGTCGGCCGGCAGCCCGGCGGCGGGCCCGAAGCGGCGCAACAGGCGATGGGCGACGCCATGAAAGGTGCCGCCGTGCACCTGATGGGACGCGGAGCCCACCAGCCGCTCACAGCGGCCGAGCATTTCCTGCGAGGCGCGCCGGGTGAAGGTGAGGAGCAAAATGCGGCTGGCGGGGACGCCTCTACCTATTAAGTGGGCGACCCGATGGATGAGCGTCCGGGTTTTGCCCGAGCCGGCCCCGGCCACAATGAGCAGGGGAGTATCGCCATGGCAGGCGGCGGCGGCCTGGGCGGCGTTGAGGGCGGGCCCTTCCCCCGCGAGGGGGGGCGGGGGGACCACGCGGGTCGCGGGGACGTGGATCCGTGGGGGCTCAGCCATGCCGTAGTATAGACGCCGGTGAGACTGGTTGCCGAGGATGTGACGTTCGCGGCGTAGGGGGCGTCCCCGTCGCGGTGTCCCAGGAATCGAGGGGCGATGGGCTCAGTCGACGGGGCGATACTGTGGACAACCGGCCCTTCGCGGTTCACGGCAGCAGAAATGTGACAGTCGTTACTGGACGCGGAATAGTGCTGCGGCTTGACTAGTGTGGCCGATGACCCCTAATTTCCGGCGTTGCAGATGGCGGGAGACGTGTGCGTATCATCCTTCGGGAGGATCGCGCGCGTCATCCTGCCGATATGTGTCTGAAACGTGCGCGAAATCGCACGTGCAGGAGTCACGAGGAACCGACGCTTGGGTTGGCGACGCGTGATGCAGGGCCCGCAGGTGAAGCACTTCGGTTCTTCGGGCATCATGAGTTTCGCACGACAGGATGTTGATTCGGCCGCTCCCCGAGCCACGTTCTGCTCCTCTGTGAGACGCGCATGATGAAGCGTACGCCAGAGCGGCGCGCGCTTACCAACGCAAGACGTTGTTGATGAGGCAACCCACCCTTATCAACCGCAGCTACCTCCACGACCTCGAAAGAGGGGGATGAATGCAACTCTTTTCTCGGAACAAGGCGATTGTTGCCCTGAGCCTTGGCGCCTTGGCGCTGGGTGCTTGCGGCGACGACGTCACGGTGCCGGTTACTCCGGATGCACCGATTACGCTGTCCATCACGCCGCCTTCTGCCAGCATGAACGTTGGCGAAGCGGTGAACTTTGCCGTGCAGATCTCGGGCGGCCCGTCCACGGGTGGCCCGACGCTCGCTAGCTGCACGACGAGCTCGGCGACGGTTGCTACGGCTGCCGTTTCTGGCTCTTCCTGCCGCGTGACGGCGGTTGCCGCCGGTAACGCGACGGTCACGGCGACGGCGTCCACGGGCCAGTCGGCCGCGGCGTCCGTCACGGTCGCTCCGGCGATCACGGGCCTCACGGTGACGCCGTCTGCGGCGTCGCTCCAGGTGAACCAGACGCTCACGCTGTCTCCGAGCGTTCAGCCTGCCGGCCGCACGGCCACGTACACCTACGCCTCGTCGTCCGCGACGATCGCGTCGGTTTCGACGGCTGGTGTTGTGACGGCGGTTGGTACGGGTGTTGCGACGATCACGGTGACCGCCACGTCGGGCGGCACGTCGATCAGCCAGGCGGTTGCCATCACGGTGACGGCCCTCCCGACCGGCATTGCCACGCTGAACGTGACGCCGGCTGCACTGGCGCTCGCGATCGGCAACACGGCGCAGATTGGCGCCAACGCGACGCAGCCCTCGGGCGCGCCGACGGCCGTGATCACGTACTCGTCGTCGTCGACGACGGTTGCGACGGTTTCCGCCGCTGGTGTCGTGACGGCCGCCGCGCCGGGTACCGCCATCATCACCGTGACGGCTGCCTCGGCTGCCAACACGAACTGCGCCGCGTCCTCGCTGTCGTCGTCGGTTGCCGTGACGGTCGCCGCTCCGGCGAACGTGACGATCGCCACCGTGACGCAGGGTCCGGTCGCTTCGGAAGGTGGCCCGGCCAACACGGGTATCTCCTTCACGGCGAACACCCAGGTCAACCAGCCGGTTGACATCAACAACACGCGCGACCAGATCCAGGTCTCCCTCAACCGCCCGCCGAACGGCCAGGCGGTGAGTGCGGTCCGTGTCTACGTGTGCGACAACGCCGGCAACAACTGTGGCGTGCCGGCCGCCGAGCAGACGTACGCGGGCAATGCCGCGAACGAAGGC
>CANJOX010000220.1 GCA_947475795.1 Gemmatimonadota bacterium | reverse complement strand
TCACCACGGGCGGGCTGGGACCCACCGCCGACGACATGACCAAGCCCGCCATCGGCTCCATTTTCGGCCGCGGCATGGTGCTCGACCCCGACATCCTCGCCGCACTCGAAGCGCGGTGGCTCACGCGCTTCGGACATGAACTGCCGGCCAGTAATCGTCAGCAGGCCATGGTCCCCGAGCGCGCCACGATCCTCGCCAACCGCCACGGCTCCGCCCCGGGCATCTGGCTCGAAGACGACCGCCAGCGGTGGGTGGCCATGCTCCCCGGCGTCCCCCGCGAGATGCGCGGCATGCTGGCCGACACCCTCATCCCGCAGCTGCGCGACCGGCTCCCCGTGGGTGGTTCGGTGGTGCGCTCGAAAACACTGCGCACCGCCAACATCGCCGAATCGGCGCTGGCCGACAAACTGGGCGACCTCGCGCGGGGCGTGGACGGACTGTCGCTCGCCTACCTCCCCGGCAACGACGGCGTCGATCTGCGGCTCACCTCGCACGGGCGCCCGGCGCGCGACACGGAGCAGCGGCTCACCGCCGCGGCCCAGCGCGTCCGCGAGAAGGTGGGACGGTTCATCTACGGAGAGGGTGACGACGATCTGGCCGCCCTCATGCTCGCCGAGTGCGCCGCGCGGAACGCCACCGTCGCCGTGGCCGAAAGCTGCACCGGCGGCCTCCTGGGCATGCGCCTCACCGCCGTGCCCGGCTCCAGCCGTGTCGTGCAGGGCGGCACGATCGCCTACGCCAATGCGGTCAAGGTGCGCGAGCTCGGGGTCGCCCAGAGTGACCTCGACGCCCACGGCGCGGTGAGTGAACCGGTGGCCCGCGCCATGGCCACCGGTGCGCGGCTGCGCTTCGGCACGACCATCGGCATCGGCATCACCGGCATCGCCGGCCCCGATGGTGGCACGCCGGAGAAGCCTGTGGGTACCGTGTGGGTGGCGGTGGACATGGACGGCGAGGTGCATGCCGTTCGCGCCGTCCTCCCCGGCGACCGGTCGGAAATCCGGTACCGGGCCGCCCAGCTGGCACTCGATCGTCTGCGCCGCGCGTTTGAACACGACGTCGATGCCACCGGATGGACCGCACGGGGCTGACATCGACGGCCGTGCGGCTGATCTTTCGTCAGTCGTTCCACCACTTTCGAGAACTTCTGCGGCTCCCTTTCGTACGGACTCGGCCGACGCGCCTCTGCGGCGTCGTCGCCGCCCCGGACGTATACCACGGGGCGGCCGCCGAGCCTGACTCTTCACCGACCATGACTGATCCTATGTCCGAACTGCCGGTCGACTCCATGGACCCGATGGACACGCAGGGCAGCGCCGAGCTCCTGTCGCCGTCGCACGACGGCGCCGAAGAACTCCTGCGCGAGATCGAATCCCTCAAGGACAAACATCTGCGCCTTGCCGCCGAATACGACAATTTCCGTCGTCGCGCCGTGAAAGAGCGGCAGGAAGCCGGCTGGCGCGCGCAGGGAGAACTCGTGCGTGGGCTGCTCGATGCGCTCGACGACATCCAGCGCTTCGCCGCCGTCGATCCGGGCACCGTTGATTCCAAGGCCGTCATCGACGGCATGCAGCTCGTGGAGAAGAAGCTGTTCAAGTCCCTCGCGGGTCATGGCTTCGAAATCGTCGATCCCACGGGACATGCGTTTGATCCGGCGCTGCACGAAGCGGTCACCACCGCGCCCGCGGCGCAGCCCGAGGACGACGGCCGCGTGGCCGTGTGCTTCCAGGTGGGGTACGTGATCAACGGCCACGTGCTTCGCCCGGCGCGCGTGGTCGTGACGCAGTGGAACGGCGCCTGAGGGCGCGCTGAGCATGGCCAACGGCAAGGATTTCTACGCAGTACTCGGCGTCTCGTCCACGGCCACCGCCGACGAGATCAAGAAGCAGTACCGGCGACTGGCCAAGCAGCATCACCCGGACGCCAACCAGAACGACCCCAAGGCCGCCGAACGCTTCAAGGAAATCTCCGAGGCCCACAACGTCCTCGGCGATGCGGCGAAGCGTAAAGAGTACGACGAGATGCGTCGGCTCGGCGCGTTCGGCGGGATGGGGGGCATGGGCGGCTTCAACGGGGGACGCGCGTCGTCGCGCCCCGGTGCGGCGGGAAGCGCACGTCCCGGCCAACCGGGGGCGGGCACGTTCACCGACTTCGACGTGGGCGGAATCGGCGGCCTCGGCGATCTCTTCTCGTCCATGTTCGGCGGTGCCGCCGGAGCGGGGCGGGCACGCGCCCGCGCGCCCGAGCGCGGGCAGTCCATCGAGCAGACCGTCGAGGTCCCGTTCCGGGTTGCAGCCATCGGGGGCAAGGTGCCCATCGATATCGAAGCGAACGAGGAGTGCGTCACCTGCCGTGGCAGCGGCGCGGCGGCTGGCGCGCAGATGCGGCCGTGCGCCGAATGCAGCGGGCGCGGCGTGATTTCCTTCGGACAGGGCGGCTTTGCCGTCAACCGCCCGTGTCCGGCGTGCGCCGGGCGGGGCAATGTCCCCACCGAACGGTGCCCGACCTGTCGCGGCGCCGGCGATGCGCGGGTGGCCCGCAAGGTGCTCATCGCCGTGCCCTCGGGGGCGGAAACGGGCGCCAAGGTGCGGTTGCGCGGGCAGGGTGGCAAAGGCGCGGCGGGCGGGCAGCCGGGCGATCTCGTGATCACCTTCACTGTGCTCCCCGACCGCTTCTACACGCGCGACGGGCTCGATCTCATCGCCACGGTGCCTATCAACATCGCTCAGGCCACCCTCGGTTCGCGCATCACCGTGAAGACGCTCGACGAGAAGAAAGTGACGCTCCGCATTCCGGCCGGGACCTCGTCGGGCAAGCGCTTCAAGGTCACCGGGCAGGGGGTCCGCAAGGACGGCCGGAAAGGCGATCTGCTGGTGGAAGTCACCATTACCGTGCCCGAGGCGCTCACCGAGGCGCAGGAGAAGGCGATGCGCGAGTTCGCGGAAGCCGGCGGGATGAAATTCTGATGCGACCCACGCGCGCGTTCGCGGCGGCCGCCGGCGCGGCGGTCCTCTTCGTGGGCGGCCGCGCGGCCGGCGCACAGTTGGCGCCGACACCGGTCGCCGCCACGGCGGCGGCGACCGCCGAGGCCCCCGATATGCGGTGGCGCGCGGGGCAGTGTATGGGTGGTCTCACCTACGGCGCACCGTTCAAGGTGGCGTTGTCGTATGGCGGCGGCTACGTGTACGAAGGCGACCGCTGGGATCTGTGCGCCATGGCCGTGGCTAAGGTCGGTCTCGGCGCCGCCGGTGCCTCGGCGGGGCTCGCGAAATCGTTCGGCTCGTTGGGCAGCGGCGCCGCGATCACGGGTGGCCTCATCCGCACCTTCGGCGATCCCCTCAACGCCACAGCCCGCCGCAGCTATGCCGGCGGCTCGGTCCATCTCTGGGCCCTGCTCGGCATCGGCGGCGAAATCGGCTATTACGCCCGGCTCGGCGATGCGGCCGGCGACAGCGCCCGCGCCCGGAGCATGTTCGTGTGGTCGGCGGGGATCGGCTTCTAGCCCTCGGTCCTCGCGCCGCTGCGTGCGCGCGTGTACGTTCGCGCGCATGTCCGTTGCCGCCGCCCCTCCCGCCGCCCCGCGCCGCCATCCGCTGCGCTCGCAGGCCCTGCAGGTCACCCTCGGGCTGCTCCTCGGCCTCGGGCTCGGCATGTGGCTATCCCGCGACGCCACCCCGTCCGCCTTCACCAGCGGGCTGATCGGCATCCTCGACGTGGTCGGCACCGCGTGGATCAACGCGGTGCGGATGACGGTGATTCCGCTCGTGGTCCCCCTGCTGATCGTGGGGGTGGCGGGGGGCGGCGACACCAGCGTCACCGGCCGCGTGGGCGCGAAGGCCTTCGCGTGGATGCTGGGGCTGTCCATCGCCTGCGCGATCTTCTCCGCGGTCGTGTCGCCACCGTGGTTTGACACGCTGGTGCTCGACCCCGCGGCCACGGCCCGGCTGCGCGCCACCGCCGCGATCGACATCCCCCCCGCCGACGCGCTGTCGCTGCGCACGTGGATTCTGGGGCTCATCCCCCTCAATCCCATCAAGGCCGCCGCCGACGGTACCCTGCTGCCAGTGGTGCTCTTCACCCTGCTGTACGCCTTCGCACTGGGACAGGTGGCCGCCGGCCCACGCGCGGCCCAGCTGGCGTTCTTCCGCGGGATGGCCGACACGATGCTGGTCGTGGTGCGCTGGATGCTCGCCATCGCCCCGGTCGGTATTCTGGCGCTCGCCACGGTGCTCGGCCAAAAGCTCGGCACCTCGGCGCTCAGCGCGATCGGCTTCTACATCATGGTGCTGATCGTCCTCCACCTGGTGGCAACCGCGGCGCTTTACGGCGTCATGGGCGTCACGCGCCGCGTGCCCCTCCGCGACTTCGCGCGCGCGCTGATCCCGTCGCAAGTGGTGGGGATGGGCACCCGCAGCTCGCTGGCCTCGCTGCCGGCGATGGTGAAAGGCGCCACCGATGTGCTCCACCTGCCGGCCACCGCCACCGGTTTCGTCCTGCCGCTGTGTGCGTCGGTGTTCAAGCTCACCAGCGCCATTTACTGGGTGGTGGGCGCCTTGTTCGTGGCCAAATTGTACGGCATCGACTTACCGCTGTCGAGCATAGCGCTGGTCGCCGCCTCCAGCGTGGTCCTCAATTTCAGCACTCCCGGTATTCCGAGCGGCGGGATGTTGCTGCAGGTGCCGCTCTACACCAGCATCGGCCTGCCGGTCGAAGGCATCGGCATCATGATCGCCCTCGACACGCTCCCCGACATGTTCAAGACGCTGCTGAACGTGACCGCCGACATGCTCGTGGCCGTGATGACCGTGCCGGCGGGAGAGCTTTCGGCGAGGGTGGAGTGAGCCTGCTCGCCCGTTAAAAGGTCACGCAGAGTACGCAGAGAGGCAGAGCGCGCCGAGAACAAAAATGCATTGCTCTGCGAACCCTGCGCTCTCTGCTTCTCTGCGTGATCAGTTCAGCAAGCGCCTGGCAGAAGGACTACGCCGCCAGAATCGGCAGCCGTCGGCTCGGTGCCGTCCGCATGCCGCGCTCGATCACGCCGCCGCCCAGCACGAGGTCGTCGTCGTAAATGACCAGCGACTGGCCCGGCGAAATCGCGTGCACCGGTTCGTCGAGCGCGAGTTCAATCACATCGCCGGACAACCGCACGATGGTAGCCTGCGCCGCCGCGGCGCGATTGCGCACCTGCACCTGCACCTGCGCACCCACCATCGGCGGCTCCACCAGCCAGTTCAGCTCACGCGCTTCCAGTCCGCGCCCCAGCAGCGCTTCGCGCGGACCGATCACGACCGCGCGTTCGCCCGGCACGATCTCCACCACGAACATCGGCTCGGCGAAACCGCCCGGCAGTCCCTTGCGCTGGCCGATGGTGTAGCGCGCGAACCCCTGATGCTCGCCGATCACTTCGCCGCTCACCAAACGCAGCGGACCGACTGACAGGGCAGGGGCGTCAGCGCCAAGCTGTTCTTCCAGCACGCGCACGTGGTTGCCGTCGGGGACGAAGCAAATGTCCTGACTCTCCGGCTTCTCCGCCGTGCGGAGCCCGAAGCGACGCGCGATCGCGCGCGTGTCGGCCTTGGTCTGATTCCCCACCGGCAGCACGAGGCGTGACAGCACGGGGCGTTCGATGCCCCACAGGAAATAACTCTGGTCCTTGGCCGAATCGAGCCCGCGCAACATCACGCGCGCGTCGCTTCCGTTCGCCAGCACGCCCATGCGCGCATAGTGGCCGGTAGCCAGCCACGGCGCGTCGATGTCGTCGGCCGTGTGCAGCAGGTCGCGGAACTTCGTGAACGTATTGCAGCGCACACAGGGAATCGGCGT
>CANJOX010000219.1 GCA_947475795.1 Gemmatimonadota bacterium | reverse complement strand
GTCAAACCACGATGAGGTCGCGCTGCACCACGCCGGGCGTCACGAGCAGCGCCGATTCACCGACGTAGGCGTTCACTTCGCTGCGCACACCGATCTCACCGGGGAAGTAGACCCCCGGCTCAATGGAGAAGCCGACGCCGGGAATGAGCAGCCGGTCGTCACGGGACTCGAGATTGTCGATCTGCGGCCCCGATCCGTGCAGCTCCCGCGCATCGATGCTGTGTCCGGTCCGGTGCCAGAATTGCGCGCCGAAGCCGCGCGACACGATCACGGCCCGCGCGGCATCGTCGGCTTCGCCGCCACGCACCGGTAGGCCGGCGGCGATGCGCGTCGTGAGCAGCGCCAGTGCCGCGTCACGCGCATCACGCACCGCCTCCCAGATCGTGGTCAGCCGCGCACTCGGCGCGCCGAGGGATGCCATCCACGTCTGGTCGGCGTACACCCCGCCATGCTTCTCCCGCGCCCACAGGTCGATGAGCAGCGAATCCCCGCGTTGAATCAGCCGCGGCGCGCTCGCCGATGGCGCATAGTGCGGATTGGCGGCGCTCTCGCTGGCCGCGACATCCGGGCCGTGGTGCGTCTCGAGACCGGCGCGATCGAACGCCTCCAGAATACGTGCCTGCACCTCATGCTCGGCGGCCGGCGTTCCCGCGGCGACCATCGCGCCCGCAAACGCGATCGCATCGTGCGCGATGTGCATGATGCGCTCGGCCGCCCGCTCGTGCGACGCCAGCTGCTCGGGGGTCCACGTGGCATACACCTGCGACACCAGCTCGCCCGAACTCACCACCGTCGCGCCGCTGGCGCGTACGAGCTCGAGCACCCCCGCCGGCACGCGGTCGAGATACGGAATCGCATCACCGGCCGAGTACTCCATGGCCACCCGCTTGCCCTGCACGAGCGCGGCCACCTCGGCCTCGAGCTCGCGCCATCCGCTGTACGTGCGCAACGGCCACTCGGACGGCCACTGGGCCCACGGACCGGGTTCGATGGCATGCGCGATACCGATGGGCAGCCCTTCACGGGGCACGAGCGCAAAGACCCGGCGCGAGACCAGCCCCTCGAAGCCCAGGAGCCCCGAGGCGATGGCGTTGGTGCCGCGGAAGTCGTAGAGCAGCCAACCGTCGAGATCGGCGTCGGCGAGGAGGCGCTGCAGCCGCGGCAGCATGGACGGGGTCAGCATGGCAGTCGGGATGACAGGGACCAGACACCGCCGACCGAGCGGCGGAACGAAACAGGAATCAGCGGCGACGCCACTCGACGCGCCACTGGCAGTGGCGGTCGCCGCGCGCACGGCACATCACGTGATCGACCGCGCCGTCTGCGTCGGCCAGCACCAGCAGCGCCTCGCGGAACGCCGCCTCATACAGCCCACAGCCGGCGGCCCGGGGCGCCGCGTCGGCCGACACCGGCGACGCCACGTCGAGCACCAGCGTGCTCCCCTGCCGGACGAGGGCGCCGTCCATGAACCGGTGGGCGAGCATCCGCAGCAGCCGTAGCGCAATCGGGCGCCCGAGCAACGACGGCAGCGAGCGCGCGGCACGGCGCTGGATCCCGCCGATGGTGGCGATGGAGGAGCGAGCCCACCGGCGCCCGGCCTCCCGGAACGCCAGATCGGCGTCGGGGCGACGGCCGATCAGCCGGGCGAGTGCGAGGACCTCGTCGAAGTTGACCTTCTGACGCGCGCGCACCGCCTCGTTGTACCGACGGATCTGATGGTACACCGTTTCACTGAGGCCGAGTCGCTTGTTCCGCAACTCGTGCACCAGCTCGGCATCGAGCTCCGCCTCGGGCGTATCGATGGCCTTGACGGCCTCGAGCAGCGCCAGCGGCAGTCGCGCGTCGAGCGGAGCGCCGGCGAGCGACAGGGGCGCATCGGCTGGGGTCGTGGCACGGGCGGACCGGCCGTCAATCATCGAGGACACGAGGTGGATGGTAACGACACGAGCGTCGCGGATACAAGCGCGACGATGATTGGCGACTGCCTTGCGCCACCGCGGTCCCACGGACAGCGTTTCATACAGATGCAACAGAATCCCTCCCGCCACGCCGACACGGCGTTGTCTCCCGACTGCCTGCGGACCCGGACGCATTTACATGCGTTCGTGGACGGTGAGCTGACGGCCCATGACGACGCGGGCCATGCGCTCGCCGATCTGGTGGCGGCGCATCTGGGCACGTGCGAGCGGTGCGCGCGACTCGAGCGGCAGTTGCACGCCATGCGGGCCGCCTTACGCGCGACCGGACGACGCGAGCGGGGCGTGGTGCGCGCCACGCCGTCGCTCCGCGCGCGTGCCGCCGCGATTCTCTCCTCGCACTAGCCGCGCGTCACGCCGTGCCGGCGTGGTCGACTCCGCACGGTCCGGCCCTCCCGCTGGCCCTGCTCGTCGCGCTGGCGATCGCGCTCCCGGCGTGGCGCACGGGGAGCCTGAGCACGAGCGGCGCCGTCGCCGCCACGCTCGTGGGCACCACGGCCCTCGTGGCCGGGTGGCCGTGGGGCATCTTCCTGATCGTGTGGTTCGCCATTACCTCGTTGGCCTCGCGGTGTGGTCGTCGCACCAAGCAGGCGCGCACCTCGGGTGTCGTGGACAAAGGGGCGCGACGCGACGCGATGCAGGTGCTGGCCAATGGTGGGGTCTATGGTGTGGGGGCGGCCGTCGCGCTGCTGAGCGACGACCGTACGCTGCCGGCGGCGTGGTGGGCCAGCGCGGCGCTGGCCGCGGCCGGCGCCGATACGCTGGCCACCGAAATCGGCACGTGGATCGGCGGCACGCCACGCTCCGTGCGCACGTGGCAGCCGGTCGCGGCCGGTCGATCGGGCGCCGTGAGTGTGGCGGGCACGGCGGCGATGGTGGGCGGCGCCCTGCTCTTCGCTGCACTCGCGGTGGCCGTCGGCCTCGTTCCCGCACCACAGGCGTGGATCGTGGCCCTCTCCGCGCTCACGGGTGCGCTGGTGGATACCCTGGTCGGCGCGTTCGTACAGCAGCTCCGCTGGTGCCCGCACTGTGCCGCGGTGACCGAACAGCGCACACATGCCTGCGGAACCCACACAGTCGCGCACGCGGGGTGGCATTGGCTGACCAACGATCAGGTCAATCTCGTGTGCGCCGTGGCGGCAGCTCTCACGGCGATGCTGCTCGCGGCGCTCGGCGCGCCCGCCGCGGCGTTATCTTCCTGACACGCTCCACCGGCTCGGCTCCTTCCGCTTCCGTGTCCTCCCATGTCTGACCGCACGCGCGCGTGGCAGGTGATCGTGGTGGGTGGCGGCCCGGCCGGCAGCGCCGCGGCATGGCATCTGGCCACCGCCGGATTGGACGTGTGTCTGGTGGACCGGGCACGGTTCCCACGCGCCAAACCCTGCGCCGAATACGTCAGCCCCGAAGCGAGCCGCATCCTGCACTCCATGGGGGCGCTCGCACCGCTGGAGGCCGGCGACGCGGCCTCGTTGACCGGCATGGTGGTGCATGCCCCGTCGGGCGATCGCATCCACGGCGAGTTCGTGGCGCAGCACGGCTTTCGCGGCTTCCGCGATCGCGGACTGGGTGTCCGTCGTGAAATTCTGGACACGCTCCTGCTCAGCCGTGCCCGCGCGGCGGGTGTCAGCGTGCTGGAGCACGCCAAGGTCGAACAGGTGGTGCAGGACGTCGATGGCCGCGTGACCGGCGTGACGGTGCGCACCCCGGAGGGGGCGCAGGAGCTGAACGCCCCGCTCGTGATCGGCGCCGACGGCCTGCGATCGGTCGTGTCACGGCGTTTGGGGCTGGCGCACGTCGCCCGGTGGCCGCGGCGCGTGGCACTCGTGTCGCATTACCGGGGCGTCGAGGGGATCGGCACGTTGGGCGAGATGCATGTGACGCCCCACGGCTACGTCGGTCTGGCCGCCGTGTCCGGGGGGCTCACCAACGTGGCGCTGGTGGTACCGCAGCGCGACGCCGCCACCATGGCCGGTGATCCGACCGCCTTTCTCGAGCGTTGGATCGCGGCGCAGCCGTCGCTGGCCCCGCGCTTCGCGCGCGCCCAGCGCGAGACGCCCGTGCGGGCCACGGGGCCGTTCGCATCGCACGCCACCCGCCCCTGGGCACCTGGTGCGATGCTCACCGGCGACGCCGCCGACTTCTTCGATCCCTTCACCGGGGAAGGGATCTACGCCGCGCTGCGCGGCGGTGAACTGCTGGCCCCGTTTGCCGTGGACGCGGTGCTGGCCACGCAACGGGGGGACCTGCGGGGCATGCGCCGGTCCCTCGCGGCGTACGGGCAGGCGCGGCGGCGCACCTTCGCCGGCAAATGGCGCGTGGAAAAACTCATTGGAGCCGCCGTGGCCTTTCCGTCGTTGATGAATCACGCGGCGCGTGTCCTCACGCGGGACCGCGATCTTGCCGACCTGCTGGTCGGGGTGACCGGCGATTTCGTGCCGCCTTCGGCCGTTCTCCGTCCGCGCACCTTGCTCCGATTCCTGACCCGATGATTGATCGTGATCTGTTCCGCGCCGTGCTCGGGCGCTTCGCTTCCGGCATCACCGTGATCACCGCGCGCGATGCGCAGGGAACACCGCACGGCATGACCGTGAGCGCGTTTTCCTCGCTCAGCCTCGATCCGCCGCTGGTGCTCGTGTGCGTAGGCAACGATGCGACGATGGCCCCCGTGATGGCGGCCGCCGACAGCTTCGCGGTGAACGTGCTCTCGGATGTGCAGGAGGCGCTGTCGCGGCGCTTTGCCGGCAAGGTGGACGATCGTTTCGCCGGCGTGGGATACCGCGAGGGTGAGCTGGGCGATCCGGTGCTGGACGATGTGCTGGCCTCGCTGCAGTGCCGGGTGGTGGCCCGCCACCCGGCCGGCGACCACGTGATTGTGGTGGGTCGGGTGGAGCACGGGGCCGCGCGCGACGCGAAGCCGTTGCTGTACTATCGCGGCGGGTACGCGCAGTTGGACCGATAGGCGCGCGCGTCGCGGCCATGTTCACGCCGGCGCGCCAACGCGGCTCCGAGATCCTCGACGACCCAGCGCAGGATCCCGCGCTCGCGTTGCGCTCGCTGCGCGACGTCGCGCTGGCCAACCGGTTCTTCGGTGGACGTCGCGCCGTGCTGGCCGAAGTGCAGCGGGTGCTCCGACGCGGATCTGCGGCCCCGGGCTCGCCGCGCGCCGTGACGTTGCTCGATATCGGTACCGGCCTCGGCGACATCCCGCGTGCGGCGCAGCGACTGGCCGCCCGGAGTCACCACACCATGACGACCATCGGCATCGAGCTCGTGCCGGCGCTGGCGCGTGCGGCCGGCGCGTCCTGCACGCACACGCTCGCCGCCGATGCGATGGGGCTCCCCTTCCCCGACGGCAGTATCGACATCGTGACCTGCTCACAGGTGTTGCATCATTTCGACGGCCCCGAGGCCGATCGTCTGCTGCAGGAATGCACACGCGTGGCGCGCACGGCCGTGATCGTCGGCGACCTGCGCCGCAGCTGGCTTGCCGTGGCCGGGCTCTGGGCGGCATCGTTCCTGCTGGGGTTCCATCCCGTGAGCCGCCACGACGGGATCGTCTCGATTTTGCGTGGCTTCACGCGCGACGAATTGCGGGCGCTCGTGGAACGTGCCACGGGGTGCCCGGTGCGGGCACGACGGGCCCCGGGATTCCGGGTGGTCGCCGTGTGGTCGCCCCGCCCGCGTACCGATATGCCCACGTAATGTTGTCGTCTCCTTCCTCAGCCACGGCCATGCACGCGAACTACGACCTGGGTCCGCCGCCGGCGGATCAACTGGTGACACAGATCGACGAGCAGCTCGTGCGCGCGCCGGTGGCGCGCATCTTCGACATCGCCCGCGAGGTCGAGCACTGGCCGGCGTACC
>CANJOX010000218.1 GCA_947475795.1 Gemmatimonadota bacterium | reverse complement strand
GACGCTTGGTACGTCCCCGATCCTGAGCTTTGGCACCAAGGCGCAGATCGAGCAGTACGTGCCGCTGCTAGCCAGCGGCAAGGTGCTCGGCGGCTTCGGCCTCACGGAAGAGAACGCCGGTAGCGATGCCGGTGGCACGCGGACCACGGCGGAGAAAAAGGACGGCTACTACCTGTTGAACGGCTCCAAACGGTTCATCACGCACGCCGGTGTCGGCGAAGTCTTCGTCGTGACGGCGGTGACGGATGCGTCCAAGGGCACGAAGGGCATCTCGTCGTTCATCCTGAACAAGGGAAGCTGCGACCTCGAACAGTGCCGTGTGCTTGGCGTCGGCCACGACGACTCCCTGACGCCGATGAAGGGGTTCACGTCGGGCAAGAAGGAGAACAAGCTCGGATGGCGTGCGTCGGACACCCGCGAGCTACTGTTCGACAACGTCGAAGTGCCGGCCGAGAATCTGTTGGGCACAGAAGGGCTTGGCTTCATTAATTTCATGAAGACGCTCGATGCCGGCCGTATCGGGATTGCGTCGCTCTCGATCGGTATTGCGCAGGGCGCGCTCGAGGAGTCGCTCAAGTACGCGTCGGTGCGCAAGCAGTTCGGGGCGGCGATCGCCACGTTCCAGGGCATCCAGTTCCAGCTGTCCGATATGGCGACGGAGATCGAAGCCGGCCGTCATTTGGTGTACCACGCGGCGTGGCTGGCTCAGCAGGGGAAGCCGTTCGGCAAGGAAGCCGCGATGGCCAAGCTGTTCTGCTCTGAGCTCGCCATGCGCGCGACGATCAAGGCCATCCAGATCCACGGGGGGTATGGCTACACGAAGGACTATCCCGTGGAGCGCTACATGCGCGACGCGAAGATCTGTGAAATCGGTGAAGGGACCAGCGAGATCCAGCGGATGGTGATCGCGCGGCACCTGCTCAAGGGTCTGATGGATTAAGTCAGCGGGGCGGACCGGGGTTGACGTATTGCGGGGGACGTTCGGTCCCGTGTACTCTTCAGCCGTAGCCCGTTTTGCAGGACCCTGCAGTATCCGCAGCCGTCGCTTCCGGCGCCGGCGGCCTGTGCGACTCACAGGCCGTTTGCGTTTGTGGCGGGGGAGGATTGGCGCCAGCGTGCAGCCATCCGACGCCCTCCACACGTCCCACCGCACGACACGCCCTGTGTGTTGATCGCGGGTGATCGCGTTTGTCCTGAGGCCTGCGCCTCCCGCCGCTACCGAAGCGCGGGACGGTCCGCGGTGCTCGGGCGCGGTTCGCCTGTCCGATCAGTCGTGCTGGCTGGGGGAGCCCCGTGACGTCGTCCGTGTCGCCGCCGCCTGGCGCGCTCGGTCAGCCTCTGTTCGATCACCGTGTTCGTCGCCGCATCGGTCCAGTGGAGTCGCCACCGCCGGGGCGCGCGGCACGTCAGAATGAAGCGAGAAATCCTGGTGAACGCGACGCCGCGCGAAACGCGCGTCGCCATTCTCGAGGACGGCCAGTTGGTGGAGTTGCTGGTCGATCGGCCCGATGCCCGTCGCATGGTTGGCGACGTGTATCTCGGGAAGGTCGAAGCCGTGCTCCCCGGCATTCAGGCCGCCTTCGTGAACATTGGTACCGAAAAATCTGCATTCTTGCACGCCGCCGACGTGGTGGTCGAGGATGCGCCGGTCGCCGACGATGAAGATGACGATGAGGACGAAGCCGGGGACGATGCCGGCGGCGGCAGTGCTGGCGGCGGTCGTCGTGGACGACGTGAAGTGCGCCCCATCCAGGATCTGCTGAAGCGCGGTCAGGATATCCTCGTCCAGATCACCAAGGAGCCGATCTCGACGAAGGGACCGCGGGTCACGGCGCAGGTCTCCCTCGCCGGCCGGTTCCTGGTGTACATGCCCTTCGCGTCGAAAGTCGGCGTGAGCCGGAAGATCGACGAGCGGTCCGAGCGTCAGCGCCTTCGGGCGATGGTCTCCGAGATGCTACCCGACGACGTCGGCGGCGTGATCATCCGTACCGTCTCGGAAGATGCGACCAAGGAAGTGTTTGAGCGCGAGCTCAACACGCTCATCAACAACTGGAAGCGCATTAAGCGGAAAACGCAGTTCACGCGGGCACCAGCGCTGGTACACCGCGAGACGAACGTCACCCGCGGTTTGGTGCGCGATCTGTTCAGTGCCAAGGTCGAGGGCGTTACGGTCGATTCGCGTCAGGTCTTCAACGAGATCACGGAGTATCTCACCGGCATCGCGCCTGAGCTCGTCGAGCGCGTGAAGCTGTACGAGGAGACCGTTCCCTTGTTCGACAAGGCGGATATCGAAACGGAAATCCGCGACATCTTCAAGCGTCGCTGCGACCTGCCGAGTGGCGGCTACCTGATCATCGAGCCGACCGAGGCGCTCGTTTCGATCGACGTGAATTCCGGTCGCTATACGGGTAAGCGCGACCCTGAAAAGACGGTGTTCAAGACGAATACGGAGGCGGCGCGGGAGATCGCGCGGCAGCTGCGGTTGCGCGACGTCGGCGGCATCATCGTCTGCGATTTCATCGACATGGAAACGCAGGGCAATCGCGACAAGGTGATTCATGAGCTGCGCACGCATCTGGGGCGTGATCGCGCCCGCACCAAGGCGCATGCCGTCTCCGATCTGGGCCTCGTGGAAATGACGAGGCAGCGCGTGCGTCAAAGCCACTGGCAAAGTATGACCGAGTCGTGTCCGACGTGCAGCGGGACCGGCCGCGTGTTCACGCCGGAAACGATTGTCCGTCGGACTGAGCGGGCGGTACGCCGCATGTCCGCCGAAGGACGCCGGGAGCCGGTGATCCTTCGGCTCCACCCGGAGGTCGCGCTGCACGTGCTCGAGCAGGAGCACGACTTCGTGAAGCGCCTCGAAAAGTTGGCGGGTTTCCCGCTGGAACTGCGAGACGATCCACTGCTCCGTCCGGACGAGATCAAGCTCGTCATGCGCGGCGCCCAGCGGGATGTCACGCAGCAGTACGCTCTGGCCTGACACCGGCCAGAAACCCACGTCCCCGCATGCGCCTGAGGCTGGTCTCAGACGCTTGACAGCTAAAGCGAAGCCGGATAAGCTTTAAGGCTACGTTTGAAGCCTGCAGAATACGATTTAACAGATAGAGCCATGAGCTACGCGATCATTCGCACCGGCGGCAAGCAGTTCCGTGCCGAGCCGGGCAAGTCCCTCAGGATTCCCTCGTTGCTGGGCGATGCCGGCACGGCCGTCGAGTTCAACGACGTCCTCATCGGCAACGTCGGCACCGGTGTCCGCATGGGCGTGCCCACGCTCAGCGGTGCCAAGGTCACCGGCGAGATCGTGAAGCACGGCCTCGAGGACAAAATCATTGTCTTCAAGTTCAAACGCCGGAAGAACTATGCCCGCAAGCAAGGTCATCGGCAGAAGTTCACGGAAGTCCGCATTAACGAAATCACCCTCGGCTGATCGCCGGCGGCGCGCTTGACTGGCGCGCCTCCTTTTCCGGAGTAAGAGCAATGGCACATAAAAAAGGCGTCGGCTCGTCACGCAACGGTCGCGATTCGAATCCGAAGTTTCGCGGCATCAAGAAGTATGGCGGTGAGTTCGTAACGGCTGGCAACATCATCGCGCGTCAGTGCGGCACGAAGTGGCATCCCGGCAGCAATGTCGGCATGGGCACCGACTACACGATCTACTCGCTGGTCGACGGCGTCGTGCAGTTCCAGCACCACAACAAGAAGAAGTACAAGATCAGCGTCCTCCCCGTCGAGTTCGTCGAAGTGGCGGCCGAGGAAACGGTCGAGGCGTAACGCTCCCCGTGCGATCGTCGTTCTCAAGAAGCCTCCGCCTCGCGCGGAGGCTTCTTGCGTTGTGAGGCGTAACTTTCCCCTCCCCCCGACGTAGGCTCTGTACATCTCTCACCCTTTGCGGAGCAGTGCACCATGGCGATCTGGGACAAGGTCAAACAGGGGATTGATAAGGCAGGGAAGGCAGCACAGGATGTCTTCGACGAGGGCAAACTGCGCCTCGACGCTTACCGGGCCAGAGAGCAAGCCGACAAGGCGGCTCAGGCGCTCGGGTACGCTATGTTCCGTGCGGCGGATGCCGGCGGAGAATTGGAAGCGGATGCGCGTGATCGCCTCATTGCGACGTTGCGCCTTCAGGACGCCGAGGCGCGCCGCTTGGAGACGGAGCTGGCGGCGGCTCGCGCCGTAAGTGGCCCGACCGACCAACCCGCGACGTCCGGTGCGGCAGCCAGCGCTCCCGTCCCTACCACGCCGGAGCCATAGGCGGCGCCGACCTCATCGCCTCAGGGGGAGAGAACGCGGCACGAATGGTCGCCGGCACGTCGGTGCACACACCATCCACGCCCCACGACGCCAGCAAGCGCGCGCGATCTGGATCGTTCTCGGTCCAGGCAATGATTCTGACACCGCGCGCGTGCGCCGCGAGCACGAGCGCTTCGTCAATGAGGCGGGTGTACTGCCAGAGCGCGTCCGGCGCGGTGGGGTGCAGCATGCCGGTCGGATCAATCAGATACGAGTCGGACAGGAAACCGATAGGCGTTCCCGGGCGAATGGTCCGTACCGCGGCGGGAATGCGATGGTCAAACGAGTGCACCGCCGTTCGGACGGAGGGGTAGCGGTCGAGCACAGCGGCGACCGCCGCTTCGATATGGGGGGGCTTCACCTCGACGTAGACGGTCGCGTGTGTACCGACCAGTTCGAGCACCTCCCAGAGGAGGGGAACCCGGTGCCCACCACGCAGTCGCGCGGCGCGCAGTTCCGCCAGCGTCAGCTCGCCGATCGCGGCTATGCCGCCGGGCTCCAGCTCTAGTATCGCGTCGTGGTGCACCACCACGTGGCCGTCGGCTGAGCCATGCACGTCGAGCTCGATACCGTCGGCCCGCTGTTCGAGGGCTCGGGTGAAGGCGGCCAGCGTATTTTCGAGGCACTCGCGTGGCGAGCCGCGATGGGCGATGATCTCCGGTATATGCATGGCTGCTCTCCCCCTCACGTCGTGGGCGACCGACCCCCACCCCGATACGTCCCTGCCGCCAAGGTGCGGGGGCGGACCGCGTTCGGTCAATGGCGCGCCGCGGCCTTAACGATAGCGTCCGACGGTCGTCTCATGGGTCAGAGCGTATGATCCAGGCCGAACAGACTGATGACGCGTCGCTCGATGGCGCCCTCATCGCGCAGTGGATGGCGGGCGACGAGCGGGCTGCGACGGCGATAGTCGAGCGGCACGCCGGCGCTCTGGCGCGTTTCGCCGTCCGACTAGGCGTCGAGGACGACGTCGACGAGGTTGTGCAGGACACGTTCATCAGGGCATTCTCGGCGCTTGACTCGTTCCGGTCGGACAGTTCGTTACGCACATGGTTATTCACGATCGAACGCCGTCTCGTCATCGACCGTCGACGATCGACGGCCAGACGGGGACATGAAGTCGACATCGATGATGGGCACGCCGCCACGGAATACGACGCACTCGACGCGTTGGTGGCGGACGAAGCGGCGCAACAGATGGCCTCGGCGATTGGTCGATTGACGCGCATGCAGCGTGAGGTGTTCACGCTGCGGGTGCAGGAAGGGCGGAGTTACAAGGAGATCGCGGAGATCCTCGATAGTTCGGAGGGTGCCGCCCGGGTGCACTATCACAACGCGATGCGAGCCGTGAAGGAGTTTCTCGATGACTGAGTGCCGGATACCGGAGATGCAGGACCTGTTGCCCGACTATGTGTCGGCGTCGCTCGACGCGACCGCCGTGGCGTGGGTTGAGCAGCACCTGTCGATCTGCGACCCGTGTCGCGGCGACATCGCTGTGTTGCGCTTGGCCCGTGCGGTTCGCCCCAAGGCGGTGCCGGTGGACGTCGCGCCCATCGTG
>CANJOX010000217.1 GCA_947475795.1 Gemmatimonadota bacterium | reverse complement strand
CTCACCGTGGTGTTGCGCACCGCCATGCCCGGGATTCTGACCGCGGTCCTGATCGCCCTCGCCCGCGCGGCGGGAGAAACCGCCCCCCTCCTGTTCACCGCGTTCGGCAATCCGTTCTGGTCCGTCGATCCGGCCCAGCCGATCGCGGCGCTGCCGCTGCAGATCTATGCCTACGCGCAAAGCCCGTACGACGACTGGCGCGCCCAGGCCTGGGCCAGCGCCCTTGTGTTGCTCGTGCTTATCACCCTGATCAGCGTGGCGGCGCGCGCCGTGATCCGCACGCGCGCGCGCCTGCTCGCGTCGGTCACACCACGCGTAGGACGCGCCGATGACTGATACCGCGGGCGCGCCGCACGTGCAGGTGCGGGACCTCTCCGCCGGCTTCGCCACCTGGAGCGTGCTGCGGCAACTCGCGCTCGACGCGCCGGCCGGGCGCGTGCTCGCCATCGTCGGACCGTCCGGCTGCGGCAAGAGCACCGTGCTGCGCTGCATCAACCGGCTGCATGAACTCGACGAGCACGCTTTCGTCACGGGGCACATCACCATCGGCGCCCTCCCGGTGTACGCGGCCACGACCGACCCCGTGGCGCTGCGCCGACGGGTGGGGATGGTGTTCCAGCGCCCCACCCCCTTCGTGACCCAGTCCGTGTTTGAGAACGTGGCCGCCGGGGTCACGGCGCACCGTCGCGCCATGCCACGCAGCGAAATCGAAGCGCGCGTCGAGGTCGCGCTGCAGCGCGCGGGCTTGTGGCGCGAGGTGGTGGACCGGCTGTTCGGCAGCGCCATGGTGTTGTCGGGCGGTCAGCAGCAGCGCCTGTGCATCGCACGGGCGCTCGCGGTGGAGCCCGACGTCCTCCTGCTCGACGAACCCACCGCCTCGCTCGATCCCATGGGCACCCAACGCATCGAGGAGCTGCTGTACGATCTGCGCGACACCGTGACCGTGATCATGGTCACGCACAACATGCAGCAGGCGGCACGGATCTCCGACACCACCGCGTTCCTGCTGGGCGGACGCGT
Organism: Gemmatimonadota bacterium; assembly: GCA_947475795.1. The sequence continues at coordinate 4,837 of CANJOX010000217.1, read as the reverse complement.
GGTGGAGTGTGCCCCCACGCGCCGCCTGTTCACCACCCCGTCGGACCCGCGCACCGAAGCCTACGTCACGGGGCGCTTCGGATGAACACCGACGTCCGCGCGTTGCCCGGCGCCGTGATCGTGGAGCGCTTTTCGGCGTGGTTCGGCGCCACCCCGGCGCTGCACAACATCGATGTCGCCATCCGTCCGCGCTCCGTGACCGCCCTGATCGGTCCGTCCGGATCGGGCAAGAGTACGCTGCTGCGCTCGATCAACCGCCTCAACGACGCGCTGCCCACCGCGCGCTCCACCGGACGGCTGCTGCTCGACGGCGACAACGTGTACGACGACACGATGGACGTGAGCACCCTGCGCCAACGGGTCGGCATGGTGTTCCAGCGTTCCAACCCCTTTCCGCGTTCAATCGCGGACAACGTGGCCTACGGCCCGCGGCTCAACCTGGGACAGTCCGGCCGCGCGCTCGACGACACGGTGGAAGACGCCCTGCGCCGCGCCGCGCTGTGGGACGACGTCAAGGACCGCCTGTACGACAACGCCCTCACGCTCTCCGTGGGCCAACAGCAGCGTCTGTGCATCGCGCGCGCGCTCGCCAACCGGCCAAGTGTCCTCCTGCTCGATGAACCCACCAGCGCCCTCGATCCGCAGGCCACCCAGCGGATCGAAGAACTCCTGTACGACCTCCAGCAGGAACTGACCATCATCATCGTGACTCACAACCTGCATCAGGCCGCCCGCGTGTCGCGCCGGACCATCCTCCTCGTCGACGGGGTCCTCGTCGAGGAAGGCGCCACCGACCGGATGTTTACGCGTCCGTCCGATTCGCGCACCGAAGCATTTATCACCGGGAGATTCGGCTGATGCGTGAGGTCTCAGCGGGCTACCGGCATTTCCACGACGAGCTCGGATCGCTGAAACAGCGACTGCTCGACATGTCCGAACGCGCCGAATCACTGGTGGCGCTGGCCGTCGAAGCGCTGCTCGAGCGCGACCGCGACAAGGCGATCGCCGTCATCGAAGCCGACGAGGAGCTCGACCGGCTCGAAGTCGAGGCGGAGAATCAGGCCATCGCCATGCTCGCCCTGCAGCAGCCCATGGCCCGTGACCTGCGCTTCCTGATCGGCGCCATCAAGGTGTCGAGTGACCTCGAACGCGTGGGGGATCACGCCGTCAACATCGCGCAGTGCGTGGTGCGGCTGGTGGACCAGCGCAGCGAGATTCCGCCCGTGCCGGCCCTCATGGAGATGGCACGGCGGGCGCGGGCCATGCTCAGCGACGCGCTGGATGCCTTCATCCGCGGCGACGGCGCCCTGGGCCGCGCCGTCGGCAAAGCCGACGATGACGTGGACGCGCAGCACGAAGGGATCTTCCGCGGGCTGCTGGCGGACATGCTCGGCAATCCGCAGGCGATTGCGCCCGCCCTCGAACTGCTGCTGGTGAGCCGGAATCTCGAGCGCGTGGCCGACCTCGCCACCAACATCGGCGAGGACGCCGTGTATCTTGCAGAAGGCAAGCAGATTCGTCACCGGTTCGACGACGATGCCCCGACGCCTTCTTCCCGCGACGCGACATGACTGCACCCCTCACGACCGCTTCGACCGACATCCGGATCGCCGCGATCGACATCGGGTCGAATTCCATCCGGCAGATCGTGGCCGATGTGTCCCCCACCGGTCAGATCCGCGTGGTGGACGAAATGAAGGCCATGCCACGGCTCGGCGAGGGCCTCGATGCTACCGGCGCGCTCTCGCCCGAATCGATCGAGGCGGCCGTCACGGCCGTGCATCGCATGTCCACGCTCGCCGCGCAGCTGGGTGCCGCGCGCATCGAGATTGTGGCCACCAGTGCCGTGCGCGACGCCACGAACGGGGCCGACTTCACCTCGCGCGTCCAGGCGCTGACTGGGCGGACGGTGCGCATTTTGAGCGGCGAGGAAGAGGCGCTGCTCTGCTTCCGCAGCGCCCTCGCCCATTTCGAATTGGGCGCCGGCCGCACGGTCGTCATGGATATCGGTGGTGGCTCGCTCGAGCTCGTCTTGGCCAAAGATGGCCTCATCGAACGCGTCGCCTCACTCCCGTTCGGTGCCGTGCGGCTCACGGAGCGGTTTCTCTCGCCCAAAGTGAGCCCGCGCCGTGTGCGCGCGCTGCGCGACCATGTGCGCGATGGCCTCAAGCGCGCCGTTCCCGTGAAGGACTGGCGCGGCGCCCAGGTGATCGGCTCGGGCGGCACCTTCACCAACCTCGCGGGCATCGTCCTCGCGCGACAGCAGGTCAGCGTGCGCTCGCCCCATGGCACCCGCGTCACGCGCGTCGAGCTCGAGCACGTGCTCGACTGGCTGCAGCGCCTCGACAGCGACGAGCGGGCGTACGTGCCGGGGCTCAACCCGGCGCGCGCCGACATCATCGTGGCCGGGCTCGCCGTAGCCGCCGAAGTGCTGTGCCGCTTCGACCCGCAGGACCTCATGGCATCGGCCTTCGGGATCCGTGAGGGACTGCTGCTCGAATCGGCGCGTGTCACCCCGGTGGTGGCGGATCCGGGCGTGGCCCGCGAGCGGTCCGTGCGTGAATTCGCCGAACGGTGTCACTACGAGGAGCCGCATGCGCGGCAGGTGCAACGGCTGGCCCTCCAGCTATTCGATGCCCTCGCCCCGCGCATGCAGCTCGAGGCGGCGGACCGGCGACTGCTGGCCGACGCTGCCCTGCTCCACGATGTGGGCTATCACATCAATTACGAGAAGCACCACAAGCACTCGTTTCACCTGATTTCCCACGCGGATCTGCTGGGCATGACACCGGCCGACCAGATCATCGTGGCCCATGTGGCCCGCTACCACCGCGGCACGCCGCCGAAAATGAAGCATCGCGGCTTTGCGCAGCTCGACCGCGCGTCGCGCGACAAGGTGGTCAAGCTCGCCGCCCTGCTGCGCTTCGCCGATGGCATGGACCGCGGGCACGTCGCGGCCGTGGGAACGCTGCACACCAAGGTGACCGCCGAGGCGCTGCGCGTGTCAGTCACTGAGGCCCAGGGTGCCACGAACGTGCGTCTCGAGTGCTGGGGCGCCAGCCGGAAACGTCAGCTGCTCGAAGACGTGCTGGGCCGGAGTATCATCGTGGTGATGCCCGACGGCACCGAACTCACCGCCGACGACGACGGCGACGGGGAGTAGCGCGGCGCTACGACGCCGTGCCGCGCTCGGGCGGCGTGGCGTCACTCTCCCCGGATTCGCCCCGCTTCCGCTTCGGCGCGGCCTTCGGTATCGCCTTTCGCGCCGCGCCGCCCCACGGGTCACGGATCAGGGCCGCGTGCGTCGCACAGACGTCCGCCCCGCTCGGCACGCGACGGCGGTAGGTTCCGTCGGCCCCGAGCTCCCACGCTTGCCGGTTGTCGGCCAGACACGTTTCGAGCACCCGCTGCAGACGGGGATGCCAGGAGACGTCGTCGATCGGCGCCATCGCCTCCACGCGCCGGTCGAAGTTCCGCGGCATCCAGTCCGCCGACCCGATGTAGTACTCAGGATTGCCGCCGTTCGCGAAGTACGCGATCCGGGAATGCTCGAGAAACCGGCCGATGATGCTCACCACCCGGATGCGCTCGCTCACCCCGCGCAGCCCCGGCAGCAGACAGCAGATACCGCGCACAATCAGGTCGATCTCCACCCCGGCCTGCGACGCCCGGTACAGCGCGCCGATCACCTCGGGGTCCACCAGCGCGTTCATCTTGGCGATGATGCGCCCGCCGCGGCCCGCCTTGGCATGGTCCGCCTCCCGTTCAATCAGCTCGAGCGTCCGGCGGCGTAGGTTGGCCGGGGCCACGATCAGCCGCCGGTAGAACTTCTGACGCGACACGCCGGTCAGCGAATTGAACAGGTCGCTCGCGTCCGCACCGATCTGCGGATGCGCCGTGAACAGCCCGATATCGGTGTACAGCCGCGCCGTCTTCGAGTTGTAGTTGCCGGTGCTCACGTGCACATAGCGGCGGATCCCGTCCGGGTCTCGCCGGACGATCAGCACGGTCTTCGCGTGCGTCTTGAGCCCGGGCAGCCCGTACGCCACGTGAATCCCGTAGCTCTCCATCGTGCGGGCGAACGTGATGTTGTTCTGCTCGTCGAAGCGTGCCTGCAGCTCGATGATCACCGCCACCTGCTTCCCCGCTTCGGCCGCCTCGGTCAGCGAGCGGACGATGGCGGTATCGCCCGACGTGCGGTACAGCGTGAGCTTGATCGCCAGCACCTGGGGATCGTTCGCGGCGGCCTCGAGAAAGGCCTCCACCGACGCGCCGAACGACTCGTACGGATGGTGCACCAGCACATCGCGCTCGCGGATCACCTCGAACATATTGCGCCCGTCGCGGAACGGCGCCGGCACCACCGGCGTGTACGGCGCATCGTGCAGCTCGGGCAGATCAATCGCCGCGATCTGCATGAGATCACCCAGCTCGAGCAGATCGTCACGATCGTGCACGTCGCGCACGGTCAGCGGCGCCACGCGCTGGGTTTCGCTGTCGCTCAGCTCCTCCAGCAACAGCTGGCGCATGCTCTGCGGCATGTCGCGCTGCACTTCGAGGCGCACCACTTCGCCGAATCGACGCTGGAACACCTGCTGCTCGATGGTCTCCAGCAGATCTTCCGGCTGATCGATCTGCCCCAGATCGAGGTCCGAGTAGCGCGTAATGCGGAAGGTGAACCAGCGTTTCACCGTCATGCCGGGAAACAGCGCACCGAGGTGCTCGCCGATCACCTCTTCGAGCGGCACGAAGCTGTGCTCTCCGTCGCGATCCACCGGCACCCACCGCGGGAGCGAACGCGGCACCTTCACGCGGGCAAAGTGCTCCTTGCCGCTCT
>CANJOX010000216.1 GCA_947475795.1 Gemmatimonadota bacterium | reverse complement strand
CGCAAAGCCCTTGCCCGCTTCACCCGCCCGCGCCGCCTCGATGGTGGCGTTGAGCGCCAGCAGGTTGGTCTGCTGCGCGATCGACGTGATGACCTTGATGACCTTGCCGATCTCCGCGCTGGAGACGCCCAGCTTGGAGACCGTGCGGTTGGTGGACTCGGCCACGCGCACCGCGTTGTCCGCCACCTTGGAGGCGTTGGCGGCACTGCCGGCGATTTCGCGGATGCTGGCGCCCATTTGCTCGGTGCCGGTGGCCACGGTCACGACGTTGCGGCTCACCTGCTCGGAGGCGGCGGAGACCACGTTGGCCTGTGCGCTCGTCTCTTCGGCGTTCGTCGTCATCTGGTGACTGACGGCCGTAAGCTCTTCGGCGGCGGCGGCCAGCGCGCTGGCGTTGTTGCCGATCGCCTTCATGCTGAGGCGCAGGTCACCGATGAAGCGCGAGAGCGCCTCGCCCATCTGCCCGATGGCATCGCTGCCCTTCACGTGCAGTTCGCGCGTGAGGTCACCCTCGGCGGCGGCGTTGACCACCTCGAGCATGGCGTCCACCTTCTGGCGCAGGTCGGTGGCGGCCTGCGTCTCGCGGTCCTGCGCTTCCTTGACCAGGCGCTCGGTTTCAAGCTGCTGCGTGATCACCGCCCAGCTGATCATCGGACCGACGTAGGCGCCGGCCTTGTCGTAGATCGCGCTCACGCGGAGGTCAAGCGTTTCGGGTCCCAGCTGGATGTGCGCCGAGTGCGGCAGATTGCGCGGATCCTTGAGGATGTTCCGCTGATGCTTGGGATCGCGGTGGAAAATGTCGATGTTGGCGCCGAGTGCCTTCTCGGCCTTGATCGGCATGAGATGCTCGATGGTCTTGAGCGTCGCCGTCGAAGCCGGGTTGAGATAGGTGATGTGCAGGTCGAGGTCGGCCATCATGAGATTGATGGGGACGTTCTCCATCATGGACATGACCCGGTCAAGACCCGCTTCCACCTTGAGCTTCTCGGTAATGACTTCCCACGTGATCTGCGGCCCGACGTACGTGCCGTCGGCATCGTAGACCGCGGTGGCGAGCAGGCTGAGGGTTTCGGGGCCGAGCTGAATGTTGGCCGTGTGCGGCATGTTGCGCGGATCGCGCAGAATGCGGCGCTGCAGGTCGGGATCCTTATGGAACACGTCGATGCACTGGCCCATCATGTCATCGACCCGCACCACCAGGTGATCCTGCAGCGTGCGCAACGTGCGCACCGAGGCCGGATTCACATAGGTGATGTTCAGGTCGGTGTCGGCCGCGATCACGTTGATCGGGACATTCTCGAGCATCGCATGACTGAACGAATCCGCTGATCCCTGCGTCGGGGTCCGTGAGGCGGTGGACTTTGAAGGCGCGCTACGGCGCGCGGGGGGAACGGGCTTCGCTGCGGATGTCACGATCTGCTCCGAGAGAGGGGCCACCGCAGAGATGACCCGTGAGATGAGTGCCTGAGGAACCCCCAAGGCGTCGAGCGCGTCGGTCAGGTGACCAGCGACGCGGGAGAAATGCTCCATCTGGATGGGGAGACCGGCATGTGCGGCCTGCATCCCCTTCCCCTTGTACACCGCCGGCCCGCCAAGGGCCTGCGTGAAGAACTGCGTGTTGCGCTTGCGCAGCCACTGCATGTTGGTGCTGGCGAAGAACGGCTTCAGTTCTTCATCGGCGAGTACCCGCTCGTAGAACTGATCAACGGTGGCTTCGATCGCGGCGGCACCGCCCAGTTCGTCGTATAGCGTCGGGGTGGCCGCGTCGGTTGATGTCGTGGTCATCTCAGCTTACCAGCGAAAGGGCGGTTTCGGTGGACGCGGTCTTGACGCTGTCCAGGATGAGCAGGAGCTGACCGTTCAGTTTATACACACCTTTAATGAGGGCACGGGCTTCGCCCTTGAGCGTATCGGGGGGCGGCTCGAAGGCCGCTTCGTTGACTTCGATGACATCGCCGATTTCGTCCACCAGCAGACTCACGGCGCCATCGTCGGTGCGCATGACGACGTTCATCGGTTCCTGACCGTCCGGACGTTCGGGCAGGCCGAGGCGTCGGCGCAGGTCGATGGCGGTGACGATCTGGCCGCGGAGGTTAATGAGACCACGCACGGCGGGCGGGGCGAGGGGCACCGGGGTCATTTCGAGGGTGCGCATCACTTCCTGGACCCGGTGCACATCGGTGCCGAGGTAGAGCGAGCCTACCCAGAAGGTGCAGTACTGCGTGCCGTCAGCCATGGAGGACGACCTCGCGGGAGTCGCTCAGGGAATTCGTGGTCAGGAAGTCATCCTCGAGATGATGGACGAGGTGGCGGATATCGAGAATGTCGGTGACCTTCTCCTGAATGACAGCCGAGCCGAGCACGGCGCCGGCGCGGCGGCGGCGCTGGACGGTGACGGCGCTTTCGACGATGTCGAGGATGCGGTCGACCACGAGGCCGACGTACTGGTCTTCGTACGCGTAGACGATGACCTGCAGCATGTCACCGGCGGCCGCGTTCGATGTGACGCCGTCGAGGATCTCGCTGAGTCGCACCAGCGGCATGATACGGTCGCGGTACTGCACGACGTCGTACCGGCCGGTGCGCTCGACGGTCTCGGGGGCAAATTCTTCCAGACGGGCGATCTCGGAGAGCGGCAGCGCCATGCGATGCGTGCCACCGAAGCCGAAGAGGAGCAGCGTCTGCGTGGGCTCGCCCGATCCTTTCTGTTCGTTGCGCTGATCGGCGGCCTGCCGGTCACGGTCGCCGGTGAGCACGCCGGCGCGCTGCGCCAGGCCGTGCACGTCGAGAATCAGCGCGACCTTGCCGTCGCCCATGATGGTGGCGCCGGCGAACGTGGTGATACCCTTGAGCTGCTTGCCGAGCGGCTTGACGACGATTTCCTCGGTGTCGTTGATCTGGTCGACCACGAGTCCGAAGGAGATGCCGTCCGTTTGCAGGACGACGATGTTGAGGGGCTGGTCGATGGCGCCCGGCTCATGCGGCCACGGCTGGCGGCCGAGTCCCAGCGTCTGCGTGAGGTGCACGAGCGGCAGCAGCTTGCCACGCAGGCGATAGACGGGCGAGTCGTAGATCATTTCCACGCGCTGCTTCGCTTCCTCGTGCTCAATGCGCACGAGTTCCAGCAGACTGACCTGCGGAATGGCGAAGCGTTCCTGCCCCGAGGTGATGATGAGTCCCGGGATGATCGCGAGCGTGAGCGGGATCTTGATGCGGAGCGTGGTGCCGGCACCGATGACGCTGGTGACGTCGACGGTACCGCCGATCTTCTCGATGTTGGTCTTGACGACGTCCATGCCGACGCCGCGGCCGGACACGTTGGTGACCTTGGCCGCCGTGGAAAACCCGGCGGCGAAGATGAGGTGCATCGATTCGCGATCACTGAGGCGGGCCGCCGCTTCGGCGGTCATCAGCCCCTTCTCGACGGCCTTCATGCGCAGGCGGGCCGGGTCGATGCCGGCGCCGTCGTCGGTGATTTCGATGTTGACCTGGCCGCCCTCGTGGAAGGCGCGCAGGAGCAGGCGGCCTTCGGGGCTCTTGTCGTTGAGCACGCGGTCGCGCGGGGACTCGATGCCGTGGTCCACGGAGTTGCGGACGATGTGCGTGAGGGGATCCTTGATCGCCTCGATGATCGTCTTGTCGAGCTCCGTTTCGGCGCCTTCCATCTGGATGGTGACCTGCTTGCCGCAGGTGATCGCGAGGTCGCGCACAACGCGCGGGAACTTGCTCCAGACATTGCCGATGGGCTGCATGCGCGTTTTCATCACGCCTTCCTGCAGCTCGGACGTGATGAGGTTGAGGCGCTGCGTGGTGCCGAGCAGGGTGCTGTCCGCGTTGGAGGCGGTGCACTGCAGAATCTGGTTGCGGGCCAGCACGAGTTCGCCCACGAGGTTCATGAGGCGGTCGAGCAGCGCGACGTCGACGCGGATGCTGCCGTCGCTGACGTTGCCGGAGCGCGCATCCTGCTGCGTATCGAGGGCGTCCTTCACGGCGGCGGCGCTGGTGCTGCCGCGGGCGACGAGGATTTCGCCGACGCGCGGGGGGCTGCCGACGAGTTCCTGTTCGTGCATGGCCGCTGCCACGTCCGCCACGGAGACCTCACCCTTGTGCATGAGGATCTGCCCCAGCGGGGGGACGGCGAGCGGCGCCGCCTCGGGTGCCGCTGCGTCCACCGCGTCGTCGGCCGCGGATGCCTCGTCGTGCGCATCGTGCGCATCGTGCGCGGCACCCGGGCCGTCCGCAAGCTGGACCAGCGTGAGGATGAGCGCCGAATGATCGGTGTCGCCCTCGTTCCCGTGCTCTTCGATCTCGACCAGCATCGCGCGCAACGCATCGTTGAGGCGCAGCAGGGCCGAGGTGAGCTCGGGGGTCACGGCGATGGAACCGTCGCGGACCTTGGAGAGCAGGTTTTCGCCCACGTGGGCCACCGACTCGAGGACGCCGAAGCCGAGGAAGCCGCAGGTGCCCTTGATGGTATGCACGCAGCGGAAGACCCGGCCGATGAGGTCCTTGGTCACTCCACTCTGTTCGAGCTCAACGAGATCGAGGTCCAGCTGGTCGAGTCCCTCGTAACTTTCGACGAGGAACTCGTTGAGGATATCGTTGGCTTCATCAAGGTCCGACATGCTGCACCCACTCCGATGTTGCGTCACGTTCGGTGGGAGGCGTCATCGCCTCGACGATCTGGCACCTTGGTAATTGTCGACTGGACGCCGCACAACTTGAGGGGTGTTCCGACCGCCGACGGGTGAATCGTCTGATTTTTTCACCTGTTCGGGCGCCGGCGGCCTACTTGAAGCTCTGCACCAGGCTGGTAATGGTCAGGCTCCACCCGTCGACGAGCACGAACAGTAGCAACTTAAAGGGCAGGGAGATCATGGCGGGCGGGAGCATAAACATGCCCATGCTCATGAGCACCGAGGCCACGACCGCATCGATGATGATGAACGGCAGGTAGATCGCGAAGCCGATCTGGAAGGCGGTCCGCAGCTCGCTGGCCACGAAGGCCGACATCAGGACGTGCAGGGGCACGTCATCGACGGTGTCCGGACGCGGCATGCGGCTCATCTCGACGAACGTCTTGAGGTCGGCCTGGCGCGTTTGGCGTAACATGAACTCCCGCATAGGCTTGACGCCGGTCTTCATCATCTCGACCTGCGTCATCTTGCCATCCAGCCACGGCGTGATGGCGTCGCGGTTGACCTGCGTCAGCGTGGGCGTCATGACGAAGCCGGTGAGCAGCAGCGCCATGCCGGCGAGGAGGTGTGCCGGTGGGGCACTTTGTGTCCCCATCGCCTGCTTCAGGAAGTGCAGCACGATCAGGATGCGGGTGAAGCCCGTCATCATGAGCAGCAACGTGGGGAGCAGCGTCAGCAGCCCCATCATGACCACGATGCCCACCGTGCCGCTCAGGCGGAGGCCGCCGGCCTCGCCGTCGCCGCCCAGCTTCATGTCCATCTGGGGCATCATGCGCATGATGGCGTCGTCGGTGCCGACGGGGGCCGGCGAGGCGGTGGTGGCCCGACCGGCGGCGTCGCGCGCCGAATCGACGACCATCTGCGACATCGGGCGGCGGGAGGCGGCGGCCTGTGCGGTGAGGGCGGCGCCGTTGTCGCGCGGAGGCGTGGTGACCGGGGTGCGGCCGAGCCGGGAATTCCGCTGCGCACCGGGGGTCGTCGCGGCGGCGGCTTCGGCCGCCTTCTGGACGAGGTCGTTGGTGACGCGCGTGAGCGATGCCGGGAGTGCGAAATCGGGGGCGGCCGGGGCCGTGGGAGCGGGCAGGGCCGCCGTGCCGGCCGGGGCGCCGGCCAACGCCGGGGTCGGCAGCGGGGCCGGGCTCGTGGCGGCCGCGGCCGGGG
>CANJOX010000215.1 GCA_947475795.1 Gemmatimonadota bacterium | reverse complement strand
GTGGCCTTTTTCATGTCGAACAGGCGCGACACGAGAAACGGCTTCATCACCGACCCGGGCTCGTAGGGCACGGCCATGGGCGTGCTGGTGAGCGACGGCTTGCCGTCACGCACACCGGCCAGCGCGAGCACCGCGCCGTCGCGCGGATCGAGGATCACGACATCGCCGCCGGTGGCCTTCGTGCGCACCAGCGCCAGCGCGAGCTCGTTCTCGGCGATCTCCTGCAGCGCCTGATTGACCGTGAGCGTCACGGTCTGTCCCGGCCGGGCCTCGACGCTCGCGAGCTCCGGCGACTCCACATTCCCCACCCGCGGATCGCGCACGACGGCCCGCTGTCCGTCCTGGCCGCGCAGCAGCGGATCGAGCTCCTGTTCAATGCCGCCCTTGGGCTCGTCGTCGGCGTTTACGGCCCCGATCACGCCGCGCAGATTGGCGCTGGCGGAGTTGATGCGCCGCCGCACCCGCTCGGGGTGCACGCCGGGGAGACCGGCAAAGCGCTCCACGTCCGACGGCATGTACAGCTTGGGCAGCGACACCCACTTCTGCGTCGTGTCGAGCGCCTTGCGAATGAGCGGCTCCGGCACCGCCAGCGCGCGCAGCCCCGAGCGGATGGCCGCCCGCGTGGCGATGCGTGGCGCGCCACGCTTGGCGTTGCGGCGCGTCACGTCACGGATCTCCCGCGGCGCAATGTGCAGCTTGACCTGATCGCGCGTTTCCACGAGCACGGTGCCGGTGGCATCGGCAATCGCCCCGCGTAACGGCCGGACGGTTTGCTGCGACACTTGCTGCCGCACGGCGACCCGCCGCCACGTGTCGTGCTCCACCACTTGCAGCTGCACGGCGCGCGCCAGAATGGCCACCGCAAACAGCAGCAATCCGGCGTGGACGAGCATCGCGCGCGGACGGCTGATCGTGACCGGACCGTGCGTCTCCGCCGCGGACGGATGCGACTCCTCAGCCGCCGGTGACCGGGACGGACCGAACATCACGGATGCGATACCGAATCGGCGGCAACCGAATCGAGGCCCGCCGGCTCACCGAGCATCGCGTCGGAGAGGATCCGCGTCTGCGCATCGCTGGCGACGTGCAACCCCAACCGCCGCTCGGCCTCGGCAATGACGCGCCCACGCGACGACGCCGTCCGAATGTCCCGCTCGAGGGTGAGCCGCTCCGACACGAGCGCGCGCTGGGTGTCGGCGAGCCGGCGCATATCGCGCGCCGTCCGCACCCCTTCACTGCGCCGCCAGACGACGATGGCAGCCACGAGCATGAACGCCGTCAACCCGATCGCCACCCATGCGCGCCCCTTGAGCGGACCGCGTGGCGACTTCCGCGCGGCGCGCGTACTGCTCTTCGCGGTCCTCGTGGGCGTCGTGGCCATCACGCGGCGGAACGCCAGGCGCGTAACCGGGCGCTCCGGGCGCGCGTGTTGGCCTGGATTTCGTGCTCCGTGGCGCTGACCGGCCGCTTCGTGAGCGTCGTCCCGAGCGGGACGCCGCGACAGGTGCAGATCATCTGCCGCGGGGGGCAGATGCACACCGTGCTCCAGTCGCGGAAGGCATTCTTGACCAGCCGGTCTTCGCCGGAGTGGTAACTGATGATCGCCAGCACACCGCCCGGCGTCAGGCGATCGCGCAGCAACGGCAGCGCGAGCTCGAGTCCAGACAGTTCGTCATTCACGGCAATGCGGATGGCCTGAAAGATGCGCGCGAAGTCGGGGGCACCACTGCGCGGGCCGAGCACGGCACGAATGGCGTCCACGAGATCGTCGGCCGTCACAAACGGCCGCCGATCGCGGCGTCGCACGATCTCGCGCGCCATGCGAGCGGCGCGCGGCTCGTCGGCGTAGGCGCGCAGCAGCGCCGACAGATCGACTTCGTCGATCGTGTTCAGCAGCTCGCCGGCGTCGGTCTCCGCGTCGGTCCCCATCCGCATGTCGAGCGGCGCCCCCTCGCGGAAGGTGAAGCCGCGCGCGAGGTCGTCGAACTGGTGCGACGAGACGCCGAGGTCGAGCAGAATGCCGTCGAAGCGGTCGTCGGGCTCGAGGCCAGCCGTGTCGAGGGCCGCATAGTTGCCAAGCAGCGCGCGGAACTGGCCGGTGCGCTCGAAGTCCGCGAGCCGCTCACGCGCGGCGGCCTGCGCGCGCGGATCGCGGTCGATTCCAGTGACACGCATCCCGCGTTCGAGCAGGGCAGCCGTGTGCCCACCGCCGCCCAACGTGCAGTCGAGGACCGTCTCGGCGCCGGCGAGCAGCGCTTCGATCTCGGCCAGCAGCACAGGGACGTGGTAGGCGCCAACGCGCGCCGATGGGAGAGTACGGACCGGGCTCACACGCAGATTGAAGACTCGTTAGGGCGCGTCATGTTAGTGCGGTGCTGAGTGCACCGTCAAGCGACGATGACGCGTTCATGCATGTGCATTACCCGTACTGGCACACGGATGTGATGCCGCCATCCTGCCGGGCCACACCGACCGCGGGAAAACAAACGGGCCCACCGTCGGCGCGACGGCGGGCCCGGGGTCCTGCACGAGCGAGGTTACTTACAGAAGGCCTTGATCATCTGGTCGGCCGCCGGATCGAGCTGCATCACGGCACCCATGAGCTGGCGCATGGCGTCGACCGCCGTGGCCCCACCCTTGGGGAGCATGATCTGCGCTTCGACGAACATGTCCTTCGCTTCCTTGGCCGGCGCGCACACCTTCTGCGTCTGCGCCTGGGAGAGCTTGAGCTGTCCGAAGGCGACGTACGTGGCACCGAGCAGGAACTGCGCCTGCGCCTTCGCGGCGCCGGTGGTGACACTGTCGGCGTACTTGAGCGTCGCGACCGCCGTGGCGAAATCGTCGGGGCTGTTGGACTTCGATGCGGCGACGCGCTGCTCGTTGGCGATGCCGACGACCATCTGCCGCAGCGCGGTGGTTGTGTCACCCGCCGCGATCATCTCACGCGCAGCCGGCAGGATCTCGGCCGAGCGGTTCAGATCCTTGAGGAGCGAGACGCGCAGGTAGCTGCCGTTCTCGACCGGGATCTTGGCGGCGATGGCCTTGTCGAGCGCCTCGAGCGCCTGCTGGTTCTGCCCGGCCTTCTGCAGTGCCACGATCTGCGTGAACGTGAGCCCCGGCTCGTTGGGGAACTTGGCGAGCCCCTTGGCGGCCATTTCCGCGGCCTTCTGGTACTGGCTGTCGGCGGCAAGGCCGGAGGCAGACAGCGAGAAGTAGGCGGTGTCGGCGAAGGAGGTGTCGAGCTTCACGAGCTCCTCGCCCTGCGCAAACGCTTCCTTGTAGTCGCGCGTCGCGAGCAGGATGCGCCAGCGGAGCTTGAGCAGATCCGGATCGCCCGGATTGAGCATCACGGCCGTGTCGACGACGGGCTTGGCGAGACGCGGATTGGCGACGCTGGCCAGCTCCTCGACGACTTCCTTCTGGAGGCGCGGGTTCTTCGGATCGGTGGAGAGCAGTCGCGTGAGCGTCACGACCGCGGAGTCCTGCTGCTTGAGCGCGCGGTAGGACGACGCGAGGATGGCGAGGCCCGGACGGCTGCGCGGATCGATCGCGACGATTTCCTTCGCGATCGCGAGCTGCTGTTCGGCCGGTGCCTTCTGCGTGATCATCACGTTGGCCCAGCAGATGCGGGCCAAGGTGGCCTTCGGATAGGCGACGATGCCTTCCTTGGCCGCGGCGATCGCTTCGTCGTACTTCTGCGAGCGGGCCGCGTTGATGCACTTCTTCTCGGCGTCGAGCTGCTTGCGCGCTTCCTTGAGCTCCTTGGAGATCAGCGACGAGGCTTCCCCGAGGCTCTTGGCATCGTACGAGCCGACCGGCTGCACGAGCGCGTTGTCACGGGCCAGCACGAGATTGGCTTCGACCTTGACGCCAGTGGCCGTCTTGGTCGCGGTGCCGGTGACGTACTCGTCCGCGCGCAGCAGCGTCGCGAGCGCGCGCTGGTCATGCGCTTCGAGCGCGTCGGTGATCGGGAAGCCGGACGCTTCGAGGGTGGCATTGATGTCCGTCTTCGGCAGGACGTACACCTGCTTGAACGGGAAATCGCTGTTCATCCGCGAGCGCACGGCATCAGCAGCCTGCACCCCCAGCCCCTTCTCGCCGGAGCGAAACACTGCGACAAGGACCCGCGTCGCGTTCGGGTCAGGGACCCGGTTGTACTGCGCGGACGCGACCGTGGGCACCGCGAGGGTACCGCCGAGAGCGAGCGCGAGTCCCGCGAGCGCCTGGAAATGCCGTGACGTCAAAGTCGTAACCTCCGCACCGAGAGCCGTGGGCCGGCAGAAGCCGGAAATCTGGAACCCGAGTAGCCGTGCGCGAGCTACTCGGGTCTTGGGGGAACTCAGCAACTTGAAGCGTTCGCGTGCACGTCGCAAGCAGTCGGATGGTACCGATTCCACTGGCAGCGGGCAGCGCGGTCGGACGAGTGGGCGAAGAGGGACTCGAACCCCCGACATCCTGCGTGTAAGGCAGGCGCTCTAACCAACTGAGCTATTCGCCCGATGTACGCCGCACCCGGTGGCTCCGTTGAGAAACTACCGGAGCCGGGGGGTACGGTTCCCGGAATGCAGACATCTTAACCGGATTGTCACGTTCAGCGGACCAACCGACCCACCGACCGCGACACCGACCGCGATCACCCCTTCAGGATGGCCAGCGGCACGAGGACCACGTAGCCCAGCACGAGCAGCAACGGCGCGATGGTCTCGCCGCCGCGGGCGAGGTCCACGTAGCCGGCCAACAGCGAAACGGCGGCGGCCCCCCAATACAGGAGAGCGCGGGAGCGGGGCGTGTCGTTAGCAGTCATGGCGCAGGATACCGACGAACGGCCGGCGCGGGCAAGGGCATCGCCGGCGCCCCGGGCTACCCGACCTCGCCGCCGGCGGTCGTCACCTCGCCGGCGGTCGTCACCTCGCCGGCGGTCGTCACCTCGCCGGCGTCGAGCAGCGCCTGCAGCGCCGACCGTCGGGCGGCCTCGTCTTGCGCCGCATCGGCGGCGCGCATCGCCTCGAGCCGCCGACGGTCCCGTCGCCGCCGGCCGATGTAGAGCGGCAGGAGCGCGACCCCGAACAGTCCGAACACGACGGACACATTTGTGGCGAGGGCGAGCGCGCCGTAGCGCCGCCGCGTGCGCGTCTTCCAGTGGGCCTCGAACTGCTCGCCGGTGAGCCCGAACGCCTGCCGGATCGCACGCTCCATCGACCCCGTCGCCTTCCAATAGGCGAAGAAGTTGTCGAGCCCGTGCACCGGGTCGAGGGCCTCCAGTTCGCTCACGACCCGGTGCGCCATGGCGTAGCTCCACTCCGCCTCGCTCGCCCCCGCGAAGAACCCATCCTCCAGCCGGTCCAGTGACGGGAGCGTGCGCCACACCATCGTCAGCGAGGTCGCGAAGGCGTCCTCCCGCGTCCATTCCCCGGCGGTGACGCTGGCGTACCCCTCGTCGAACCAGCGCGGCGGCAGCCGACCGAGCCGCTCGTGCAGGGCGAGGTGCGCCAGTTCGTGCCGGAGCACCACGACCGGATCGCCGGCCGCGCTGCCGGCGCGGGAGCCCTGCAGCACCAGCCGCTGCTCGTCGGGGATCGCGATGGCCGCCCCCCACTCCGGGGCGTGCGGGCCCACCCACTGCCGGAATCGCGCCGCGTCGGGCGCGACGGCGATGAGCACCCGCGCCGTGGGGCGCGGCAGCCCGGGGAAGCTGTCGTTCGCCTGCGCCGCCGCGAGCAGCGTGCGCGCGAGCCGCTTGTCACGGGCCACGGCCACCACCGTGAAGCGGCCGGCGTCGAGTCGCACGCCGGGGGCCTCGGGTGACTGCGCCGCCAGCGACGGCACCGCCGCCACCGCCCCCCACGCGGCCGCCCCCCACGCCACCGCCC
>CANJOX010000214.1 GCA_947475795.1 Gemmatimonadota bacterium | reverse complement strand
GCTGCGCCGCGGTCGGTCTCGCCGCTCTCGGCCGCGCCGCTGTCGGCCGCGCCGCTGTCGGCCGCGCCGCTGTCGGCCGCGCCGGTCGCCGCTGAGCCGTGGCGCCCGCTGCTTGAGGCCGCCGTAGCGCAGGGGGACGGCGCCGCCGTGTGCACGGTGCTGGCCGGCCTGGGGTCGCCCGCGGAGTTCGCGCGTGCCGGCACCGCCGGCGCGCTCGATCTTGTGGTCGAGCAACTGCTGGACACCCGCGTGCCCCGCCCGGACGTGCTGGCGCTGCTGCAGCGCGCCGGCGCGGCCGGGGCCCGCGCCCTGTTCGCGCAGATGATTGCCGCGCTCGACGTGGCCGAACGCCGTCAGCTGTACGACGCCATGGTCGGACTGCCGGCCACGGCGGAGGTGGCCCGTGAGTATCTCACGCACGACGTCTGGTACGTGGTGCGGAATGCCGTCTGTCAGCTGGGCGAGACGCGCGCGCCAGCGGCGATCCCGTTGGTCAGTCAGGCGCTGCGGCACGCCGACTACCGGGTCCGCATCGCCGCCGTGGTGGCGCTGGGGCAGATCGGGGGCGCGGCTGCCATCGCCCGCCTCGAGTCGGTGCTGTTCGACGCCTCCGAGGATGTGCGCACCCGCGCGCTGGCGATCGTCTTCGCCGGCGCCGACGCCCCGCCGGCCCCCGACCGTCTCGGTCGCGCCCTCACCGACGATCAGGCCATCGAATACCAGCGCGAGATGGTGGCCGCCCTCGGCCACCTGTCCACCCCGCGCGCACGCCAGCGCCTGCAACGCGTGTGCGAGACGCCCTCCACCAGCTACGAAGGCACCGAGCTGCGGCTCGCCGCCCTCGATGCGCTGCGCCGCCGGCACCCAGCGGTGGCCGACGTCGTCCTGCAGGCGCTGCGCAACGATCCCAGCCCGATGATGCGCGAGCGGGTCGCCACGCTGCTGCGCTGAGCGGACGGCTGCGCCGCCAACGCTCCGCGCAGCACACCTCCGTTCAGCGCACCTCCACCGCCGGTCCGGCCAGCAGCCCGTCAAGTCGCGCGCTCCACACGTCCCGGATGCGCGTGACGTGCGCCGCCGATCCGCGCGGCTTCACCTTGCGCCACCGCGGCAGCTGTTGGTCCCAGCCGTCCAGCAGCCACCGGGCCCGCGCGCTGGCGGTGCGCAGGTGATGCAGCTGCAGCAACTGCGCCAGTAGCGCGCTGTCGTCGTGATCCAGGTCGGCCAGCAGGACCATCTCGTGGTTGAGCCGGCTCGCAAACGTATCGGCCTCGTCGAACACGTACGCCACGCCGTTCGACATGCCCGCGCCGAAGTTGCGCCCGGCGCGCCCCAGCACGGCCACCACGCCGCCGGTCATGTATTCGCAGGCATGATTGCCCACCCCCTCCACCACCGCGCACGCGCCGGAATTGCGCACCGCGAAGCGGTCCCCGGCCTGGCCCGCCGCGCACAGTACGCCGTCGGTGGCGCCGTACAGCACGGTGTTGCCGATGATCATGTTCAGATGGCTGGCGCCGCGATACCGCGCGTCGCGGAACGGTCGCACGCTGATCTCGGCGCCGTTGAGTCCCTTGCCCACGTAGTCGTTCGCTTCCCCTTCGAGCGAGAGCCGCATACCGCGCAGCGCAAATGCGCCGAAGCTCTGACCGGCACTGCCACGGAATTCGGCGTGCAGCGTCCCCGACGGCAGCCCGGCATCGCCGTACCGTTCGGCGAGGGCGCCGGCCAGTCGCGTCCCTACGGCCAGATGGTGATTGCGGATGGCGTACGCGCCGTGGAAGGCGGCGCCGGTCGCCAGCGTCGCCGCGGCATCCGCCATGATCGACGCGTCGAGCGAATCGTTGCCGTGGCGTTCGTTGCGCGGCAGCGTCCGACGGCGCGCCTCGTCCGTGCGGCGGGGCGCCGCCAGTACCAGCGACAGGTCCAGCATGGCCGATCGCGGCATCTCCGGGCGCTCCGCCCGCTGCAGCCGCTCCACCTGACCGATGATGTCCTCCAGCGACCGCGCCCCCAGCAACGCGAGTTCGGTGCGGACGTCCTCCGCCATCCGCGAGAAGAAGCCGATGACCTGCTCCGGTGTGCCGCGGAACTTCGCGCGCAGGTCTTCACGCTGCGTGGCGATACCCGTGGGGCAGGTGTTCAGGTGACACTGCCGCGCCATGTCACAGCCGATGGCCACCAACGGGGCCGTGCCGAAACCGTAGGCCTCCGCCCCCAGCAGCGCCGCGACGATCACGTCCCGCCCCGTGCGCAGGCCGCCATCCACCCGCACCTCCACCCGGTGCCG
Organism: Gemmatimonadota bacterium; assembly: GCA_947475795.1. Next base: position 3,587 of record CANJOX010000214.1, on the reverse strand, counting down.
CAAGCCGTTCTCGATCAGGACCTGCTGCGCCTCCGCGAGCCCCAGCTCCCACGGGGCGCCCGCATGCTTGATGCTGGACAGCGGTGAGGCTCCGGTGCCGCCGTTGTGGCCGGCGATCAGCACGTAGTCCGCGAACGCTTTCGCCACACCCGCCGCCACCGTGCCCACGCCCGACGACGCCACCAGCTTCACCCCGACCCGGGCGCGCGGATTCACCGTCTTGAGGTCGTGCACCAGCTGCGCGAGATCTTCGATGGAGTAGATGTCGTGATGCGGCGGCGGCGAGATCAGCGTCACGCCCGGCGTGGAGTGGCGCAGGCGCGCGATGAGATCCGTGACCTTGAAGCCCGGCAGCTGACCACCTTCGCCCGGCTTGGCGCCCTGCACGATCTTGATCTCGATCTCGTCGGCCCGCACCAGATACTCGGTGGTCACGCCGAAGCGCGCCGAGGCCACCTGCTTGATGCGGCTGTCGCCGCGCGCGGTGGCGGGACGCGCATACAACGCCGGATCTTCGCCCCCCTCGCCGGAGTTCGACCGCGCCTGCATGCGGTTCATCGCAATCGAAATCGTTTCGTGCGCTTCCGGCGACAGCGAGCCCAGTGACATGGCCGACGAGATGAACCGCGCCCGGATGGCTTCCATCGGCTCCACCTCGTCGATGGCGATCGGGGTGGCGGGGCGCAGCGTGAGCAGGTCCCGCACCGTGGCGGGCATCGTCCCCTGCGCCCGCGTGGCGAACGTGCGCCACGCCTCATCGGGATTGCTCCCTGCCCGGGTGGCCCGCGCGCTCCCCACGGCCTGCTGCAGCGCGAGCACGGTTGGCGGTGCCCACGCGTGCTGCTCGCCGTCCTTGCGGAAGCGCACGCGCCCGAAGTCGGGGAGCCCCGCGCCGGCCACGCTGTCGGGGCCGTAGGCGCGGCGGTGCCGCAGCATCACGTCTTCCGACAGCTCGCGCATGGTCAGACCGCCCAGCGCCGAGGTGGTGCCGGCAAAGCACCGGTCGATCACATCGGCGCCCAGCCCGATCGCATCGAACGTCTGTGCCCCGCAGTACGACGCCAGCGTGGAGATCCCCATTTTCGCCAGCACCTTGAGCAGCCCTTTCTCCACCGCGGCACGATAGCGCGACTGCGCGAGCGCCGGTCCGGGGCGTTCGGTATCGGCATCGGTACGCCCGGGCGCCGCCTCGGTGAACAGCGTGGCCACAGTTTCCATGGCCAGCCACGGATGCACCGCTTCCGCCCCGTACCCCACCAGCGTGGCCACGTGATGCTGCTCCATGGCATCGCCCGATTCGACCACCAGTCCCACGCGGGCGCGCAGCCCGGTGCGCACGAGATGCTGACGCACCGCCCCTACCGCCAGCAGCGCGGGAATCGGCGCGCGCTCGGCGCTCACCTTACGGTCGCTGATCACCAGCAGCCGCGCCCCCTTCCGCGCTGCCACCTCCGCCCGTCGGCACAGCGTATCCAGCGCGGCCTCGAGTGCTTCCGGCCGTGCGTGCCCGTCGTAGGTGGCGTCGATCGTCGCACACGGGAAGCCCGGGAACGCGCGCAGCGACGCCATCTCCTCGGGCAGCAGCACCGGATGCTCGATGCGCAGCATGCGCGCATAGGCAGGCTTTTCTTCCAGCGGTGACCCACGGCGTCCCAGATGCATGCGCAGCGACATCACCATCGATTCGCGCAGCGAGTCCATGGGCGGGTTGGTCACCTGCGCGAAGCGCTGCCGGAAATAGGCGTACAGCGGCGGCGCCGTCGGCGACAGCACCGCGAGTGGGGCGTCATCGCCCATGCTGTACACCACTTCGGCCGCCGTCGTCGCCATCGGCTCCAGCACCAGCCGCAGATCCTCGTGGCCGTACCCGAACGCGAGTTGCGTGGCGCGCAGCTGGTCGCTGGAACGCACCAGCGGTTCGGTGCCATCGCTGGTGGGCAGCGTGGACATGGACTGCGCGATCCACTTCGCGTACGGACGGCGCGTGGCCACCTCGCGCTTCGCCGCCAGATTGCGCACGATGCGTTTGCCGGCGGTGTCCACCAGAAACACGCCGCCGGGGCCGAGCTTGCCGGTCTCCACGACGTCGCGCGGGTCGAAGTCCACGATCCCCACCTCCGAGCCCGCCGACACCATGCCGTCGGCGCGGATCTTGTACCGGCACGGTCGCAGGCCGTTGCGGTCCAGCGACACGGCCACCTGAATCCCGTCACTGTACGCCAGCGCGGCCGGGCCGTCCCAGGGCTCGATCACGCACTGGTGATACTCGTAGAACGCCTTCACCACCGGCTCGACGTCGGGATACTTCTCCCACGCCTGCGGCACCAGCATCATCGTGGCGTGCACCGGCGAGCGTCCGGCCCGCACGAGCAGCTCCAGCGCGTTGTCGAGGCTGGCCGAGTCGCTGCCGCGCGGGCGGATGGGGTCGCGTACGCGTTCAGCCAGCGTGCCGAACGCCGGTGCGTCCAACAAGGGGCCGCGCATCGCCATGCCGTTACGGTTGCCCCACAGGGTGTTGATCTCGCCGTTGTGCGCGAGCATCCGGAACGGTTGCGCCAGATCCCACCGCGGCATCGTGTTCGTGGCGTAGCGCTCGTGAAACACGGCGATCGCGCTCTCGAAGGCGGCATCGCGCAGGTCCGGAAAGAAGTCGCCCAGCTGCCCGCCGGTCAGCAACCCTTTGTACACCACCGTGCGGCACGACATCGAGCAGATGTAGAACGGGTCGCTGCCGCGGGCCAGCGCCCGATGCTCCATCTCGCGCCGGGCGAGATAGAGCTGACGTTCCCACGCGTCATCGTCGCTGCCGGCGGGCCGGCCGATCAGCACCTGCCGGATGGCCGGCATGGACGCCCGCGCCGACGGCCCCAGCACCTCGGGGCGCACGGGCACGTCACGCCAGCCCAGAATCGGCAGACCGTCGGCCAGCAACACCTCGGTGATCAGCGCCACGGCGTCCTGCTGGGCCACGGGCTCCGTGGGCAGGAAGCACATCCCCACGGCGATGGCCGCATCGGCCGGCAGATGCACGCCCAGCCGCGACGCGGCCAGGATGAACAGGCGCCGCGGGATCTGCGTCATGACGCCGGCGCCGTCGGCTGAACTGTCGGTGGCCGAGGCGCCGCGGTGCGCCAGCCGCGCGGACGCCTCAAGGGCCAGGGTCACCACCTCGTGCGTGCGCTCACCGCTCTGCCTGGCAATGAAACCCACGCCGCAGGCGTCCCGCGGTCCGTAGGCGGAGGCCGCGTCGTCGGTGAACAGGGTGCCGCTGGCGAGGTGCGCGCTCATGGGTCCGTGGCAAAATGGTGGACGCTGCAGTGGACGACACTGAACGGCTGGCCGGTCCGGACCGTTCCGCTCGCTTCACTACGTCGGTGGCGCGCCCTCCGCTGAAGGCCGGGTGTCTTGCGCTCCACGGCCGTTGCTCCGACGCCCATTGGTCCCGTCGACCCTGCTCCGTTAATGTCCCACGAACGGCCCCATGCCCAGCGAATCCTCCCGATCCAACGTCGCGAACGCGGACATCCTGGTCTGGCAGACGGGCTACCGTGTGCTGCTCGCGCTTGTCGCGGCCGGCATAGCGACCG
>CANJOX010000213.1 GCA_947475795.1 Gemmatimonadota bacterium | reverse complement strand
GGCCAGGCGCTTGAGATTGGGCAGGTTGACGAAGGGGTGATTGACGAGATCGTCGTACCGCACGTCGTCGAGGAGCAGGAACACGATGTTGGGACGCGGCGCGGCCGGCGATGTGGCGGTGCGGGTGCCGTCCGTGCGGGTGCCACCGGCGCAGGCCGCGAACAGCGCGAGTGCCGCCGCGAACCTCCATCGACCTGCGACGTACTGAGCCATCGGAAATCTCCAGCCAGAAAAGAGGACTACCGCGAGGGTTCGCGCGGCGCCGGCGCGCTAGTCGATCGGCGTATGCGGCTCGTGGCCGAGCACCGTCTCCGCCCGGGTGGAGCGCACGAAGGGGAAGTACAGCTGGTGGTACCAGCGCTCGGGGCCGTGACGCCGGTCATCGTTCAAGCCGTACGCCGGCGGGTACTGCCGTGTGATGCGCGCCGTGCCGAACAGCACGTCCCAGAAGAAAAGCAGATTGCCGTAATTGCCCATGTAGTGCCCGATGCCGTCGTCCTGGGTGAGGGCATGGTGGGCGAAGTGCGTGGCCGGCGTGGAGATCGTCCGCTCGAGCAGCCAGGCCAGCGGGCGGAGCGGCGCGTAGCGGTAGAGCCACCGATCCCATCGCACCGATGAGTGCGCGCCGATGATGACCGTGAGCTTGACCACGCTGTACCACACGAACACCCAGCCGAAGCCGAGGTAGAGCAGCACGCCGCTGAGCCAGAGGCCGGGCATGAGCGCGTAGTACATCGCATTGTTGCGGTACACCACGCGCACGCTCATGTAGGCGGCGGAGTGATGCGCCCGGTGCAGCGGCCACATCACCGACGTGTGCGACAGCCGGTGCCACCAGTACTGTGTGAGGTCGTCGGCCAGCAGCAGCACGATCACCATGAGCCACCACGGCCAGCCGGCCCACGCATCCCGCATGGTGGGGAGCAGCACGGCGGCCAGCGCCTTCGCCGCGGCGAACACGGATCCGGAGATCACGGGGAACGTGATCCCCACGGCCACGTCGAGCCGGTTGTCCTCGCGCGTCGCCTCGGTGGCAAAAAAGGCGCCGATGGCGAGCTCGGCGAGGGCGAAGCCCCCGAAGATCACCGTCACGGCCAGCAACTGGGCGGTCTGCAGATCGAGTGTCATCGTCGTTAACGCGTGCGAGAGGCTAGGCGATGTCCCACGCGTCACCGAGCTGGCGGCGGATGACGGCGAGAATGGTGTCGGCGCTGGCGGGCTTCGGAATGAAGTTCACACCGGGCTCGAGGAGCCCACCGTGGCTGTCGTAATCGGGATCGTAACCGCTGGTATACACCACGCGCAGGCCAGGCGCGATGCTTTGCAGATCGTGCGCCATTTCGATCCCACTCATCCCGCCGGGCATGACGAGATCGGTGAGGACCAGATCGACGGGGGCGATGTCCTGCCATCGGGCCAGCGCTTCCAGCCCGGTCTCCACGCTCACCACGCGCATGCCGCCACGTTCGAGCATGCGCTGCACCATCCGTCGCACGTCGGGATCGTCCTCCACAAGGAGAATCGTCGGCCGTCGCGGCTCGAGGGTGGGCACCGACGGGTCAGTGACGACCGGCTCCACCGCGATTGGCGCCACCGCGACCGGCTCCGCGATGACCGGCTCGGCGATGACCGGCTCGGCGACGACCGGCTCGGCAGACACCTCCGGCGCGGCGTCCTCCACCAGCGGGATGCCGAATTCGAACGTCGTCCCCGCCGCGCTCGTGGTGAGCACGCGCACGAAGCCGTGGTGCTGCTGGGCAATGCCGTACACGGTGGAGAGCCCGAGGCCGGTCCCCTTCCCCGCTTCCTTGGTGGTGAAGAACGGTTCGAACAGCTGCCCCAGATGCTCGGGCGCGATCCCGTGCCCCGTGTCGGTCACGCGCAGCACGGCGTAGCCTCCCGGACGCAGATCACGATGCACCTGCGCCAGCGCCTGCCACTCGTCGCCCGCCAGCGAGATGATGGCCGTGTTCACGTGCAGCGCGCCGCCGCCCGGCATGGCATCGCGCGCGTTGACCACGAGATTCATCACGACCTGCTCCAGCATCGACGAGTCGCCCCGGACCATCATCGGCGCGGTGGCCGGGGCGATGGTGAAGGCGAATGACTCCGGGACGATGCGGCGCAGCAGGCGCGCCAGTGGGGCGAGCATCTCGCCGAGATCGAAGAGACGCTCCTCCTTGGCCTGCCGGCGACTGAAGAGCAGCAGCTGGCGGGTGAGTGTCGCGGCGCGCTCGATCGAGTCGTTGAGATCGCCGACGGTCCGACGTTCGGCCGGGGCCAGTCCGGTGGCCGCGCGGATCTCCTGCACCTGCAGCAGCATCGCCGCGAGAATGTTGTTGAAATCGTGGGCGACACCACCGGCGAGCTGTCCCACGGCCTCCATTTTCTGGCTTTGCCGTAACTGCCGCTCACTGGCCACGAGCGCTTCGGCGGCGAGCGCCTCGGAGGCGGCAGCGGCGCGCTGCTCGGCGCGGGCGGCGCTCAGTACGAGGCCGGTCATGGTGATGAAGGCAATGAACACCTGCAGGCGCAGCAGGCGCACATCAGGGGTGACGCCGCCCAGCACCGTCGCCGTGGGCTCGAGTTGCAGCGGCGTGGCCAGTGCCGTGATCACGAGGCTGACCAGCGTGACGCCGCGCAGTCCAAAGCGCAGCGCCGCCCAGATCAGCGGCACCGTGAGCGCGTACGGCGGCACATCGATGGCGCCGAACAACACGACGCCCTGAAACGCGAGGCGTGTGATCACCACGGTCACCGCCAGCAGGGCGGCCGCTTCGAGCAGGCGAGCGGACCGGCGCCCCGACGCGATGAGCACCTCGGGTGGGCGCACCCACGCCACCAGCAGGGGGGTAAACAGCAGGATGCCGAGGCATCCCCCGATCCACGAGGTAATGAATCCCTGCCAGAAGCTGTCGGCGGAATCGGCACTGATCGCCCCGACGATCACACCGTTGACCGACACGGCGAGCATCGTGGCCCAGAGGAGTGCCGGAATGTCCCGCACGCTGCCGAAGGTGACCACCGGACCGCGCCGCTGCCGCAGCAGGTCGCTCACGATGCGCCCTTCGATCCACGCGGCGACGATCAGCACCAGCGTCTCGACGCCGGGCAGGAGCGCACCTTGGCCGGCCACCCGCCCGGCCACGAACGACGTCAGAAAAATCATCCACCGCGGCGTGGTGTCGAGCAGCAGCAGTCCGGCCACGAGCACACCGGCCGGCGGCCACAGGGGCGCGAGCGGATTGGCCGAGGTGATCAGCCGCATCGAGATTGCGTACAGCACGCCGTACACGAGCCCGAACCATGCCAGTGCGCGCCACGACGCGCGGAAGGCGACGCCGGTGGCGGCCCACCACCGGGCCAGCGGGGCCACTTCCGGCGCGGCGGCCGGGCCGGCGGACTCCCCGCCGGTGGCGTGCGGGTCAGGTCGCATGGGTGTCATCACGCAAGGAATACTATCGCCCAAGTGGCGACCCAGGGCGAATCGCCGACGGCCGCGTGTCTCCCCAAATCAGAGCGCGGCCGACATCCGATGGTCCGCACCGTGGCGGTGTCGTTTCCCGGAAAGCGACAGCACCCTGTCGCGGATGATTTTACTTTGTGCATCGGCCGGACGGTCGGCGAGGGCCGCGGGGGCCGTATCTGCCGTCCCGAACGGGGACATGGAGGGGTGGCGGGGAATGGGAGATCATACGGCGCGGGACATTGCAGGGCCAGCCGTTGCCGGGCGGCGATGGCTGACGGTGCTGGCGGCGGGCCTCGCGGTTGGCAGCCTCGTGCCGTCGTTGCTGCCGGGGCAGCGCCGCCTGGCCCCCGGGCTGACCTATGCCACCCAGCGGGATGCCCGTGGTCCGTGGAACATCCATGTCGTCCGGATCGACCTACGAGCGGCCGCGCTCTCGCTGCAAGCGGTGCGGGCGACCGATCAGTTGCGCGGCCGCGAGCGCGTCTCGCACATGGCGGCGCGCCTCGATAGTGGAGCGGCGCGTGTCCGGGTGGCGATCAATGCCGACTTCTTTGACCTCGCGTCGGGCGAGAACGAGAACAATCAGGTGCTCGCCGGCGAATGGTGGAAAGGGCTCAAGGTGACGGACTCCCCCTTCGACACCTTCGACAACGCGCATGCGCAGCTGTCGATCAGCGCGTCCGGGCGCGCGGCGATCGACCGATATCAGGTGGACGCGCGCGCGTGGAGCGACGGCGCGATGCTGCCCATCATCACCGTCAATGCGCGTCGCGCCGATACGCCGGAAGGGATCGCCCTGTACACACCGCGCTTCGGCGTCAGAACTCCGGCGGGAGCCCCCGCGCGAGACAGCGCATCGGTGCCGACCGAGGCCGCGCTCCGGCGGGCGGGGGTGCGCGGCGACACCACGCTCTACGTGCGTATGGGCGCCGTGCGCGTCGGCGCCGGGTCGCCGATCCCACCCGATGGCGCCGTGCTGGTGGCACACGGCGCGCGCGCATCGGCCGTGCAGGCACTCCGGGACGGCGACACGGTGCGGGTGCTGCTGACCACAACGCCACGCGTGCAGGATGGGCGGGCGCCGGCGCTGCTGGTTGGCGGCTGGCCGCAGCTCCTGCGCGGCGGCATCGTCGTGGCCGGCGACGCGGCCACCATTGAAGGGACGATTTCGCGCAACGCCGAGATGCGGCACCCGCGCTCCGCAGTTGGCGTGTCGCGTGACGGACAGACCGTGTGGCTGTACGTGGTGGACGGACGATCCACCGCCAGCGTCGGGATGACGCTCATGGAACTCGCCGAGGCGCTGCGCAGACTGGGGGCATGGGACGCCCTGAACTTCGATGGCGGCGGTTCGACGGGGCTGGTGGTGGACGGGCAACTCGTCAACGTGCCCTCCGACCCGGCCGGCGAACGCGCCGTCGGCAACGCGGTACTCGTCATGGAGCGGCGGCGCCCGTAACGGGCGGCGTGGCTACGGTTCTCCCCTCTTTCCCTCAGACCATGTCGATCCGACGCTGGCAGCTGGTCAACGTGCTCGTGCTGGTGGCGGTGATCGCGCTCAACGGGCTGGCCGCCTCCGGGGCCATGAGCGGCGACTCGATCGGCGTCATCGCCAATCGCTACCGGTCGCTGTTTCTGCCGGCCGATTACGTATTCGGCATCTGGAGCCTGATCTACCTCGGACTCGTGGCCTCCACGGTCTATCAGGCGTTGCCCACCGCCGGCGCAGCGCGCGCCGTGGAGCGACTAGGCGTGTGGTGGGCCGTGACCGGTGCGCTGAACGTGGCGTGGCTCACGCTCTTCTCCTTCGGCCAGTTCGCGCTGGCCCTCGCGGTGATGCTCGTCTTTCTGGCGACACTCATCATGATCGGGGAGCGCGTCCGCCGCGGGCCGTCGCCCACCCTCGCGGAGCGCGCGTTCGTGATCTGGCCGCAGGACCTCTACCTCGCGTGGATCTCGGTGGCCTTGATCGCGAACAGCTTCCAGGTCGCCCACGTGATCGGCTTCGGCGGCCTCGGCATCCCCGAATCCACCTGGGCGGTGGGGATGATGGGCGTAGCCACACTGCTTGGGACCGTGATGGCGTGGGGGCGCGGCAACTGGCTCTTCCCGCTCACCGTCGCGTGGGCGGTGCGTGGCATCGGGGCACGCTACGCCGATCTGCCCGCCATCGCGGTGCCGGCGGCATGGTTGGTGCCGGCCGGGATGGCCCTCGGTGCCGTGGCGTGGTGGGTGGGGGCGCGGCGGCGCGCGTAGCGGCCGCCCGATCGGCCTTACTTCGCCGCGGCGGCCTTCGTGAGGGCCGCTTCGAACGCCAGCCGGGCGCCGTCGTCACCGCTGATCCGCCGTGTCCCGGCCGCATAGGCGGCTTCGGTGAGCCCCTGCGTCGAGAGGATGCGCTCCCGCTCCTTGCGGTACTTTTCG
>CANJOX010000212.1 GCA_947475795.1 Gemmatimonadota bacterium | reverse complement strand
CATCCGGAAGTCGCGAGCATCGGCCTTACCGAACAGGCGTGCAAGGACAAGAAGCTCGACTACACGATCGGCAAGTTCCCGTTCTCCGCGAACGGCCGCGCCCGCACCAGCGGTGAGACCGACGGCTTCGTGAAGATCATCCGCGATGCGAAGCACGGCGAAATTCTGGGCGCCCACATCGTGGGAGCCCACGCCACCGAGATGATCCACGAACTCGTAGTGGCCCGCGAGAACGAGTTCACCGTGGAAGAGATCGATCTGGCGATCCATGCCCACCCCACGCTGTCCGAAGCGATCGGCGAAGCGGTGCTGGATTCACTGGGGAAGATGCTGCACGCGTAGTGTGATGACGGCGAAGTAGGGAGTCGGGGGGTACGGGGTACGGAGCGCGTGATCGCCCGGCTTCGTACCCCCGTTCGCTTCCCGCGACTCCCGACTCAGAACTTCTCACTCAGCACTCACTACTCACTGTTGCTTTATGCACCTCTACGTCCTCGACCTCGGCCTCACCCCCTACGACGACGCCTGGGCGCTGCAGAAGCGTGCCGCCGCGGCGCGCATCAGTGGGGCGCTCGACCAGGATCTGCTCATTCTGGTCCAGCATCCGCCGGTGGTGACGCTGGGGCGGAGCACCAAGCCGGGACATCTGCTGGCCACGCCGGAGTATCTGGCGGCGTGCGGCGTGCAACTGCGCGACGTGGAGCGCGGCGGCGACGTGACCATTCACGAGCCCGGGCAGCTGGTGGCGTATCCCATCATCGATCTCAAGCGGCACACGCAGGACCTGCACTGGTACCTGCGGCAGGTTGAAGAGGGGATCATCCGCGGGCTCGCCACCGTGGGGCTGTCGTGTGCGCGCGTGGCGGGGCTGACGGGCGTGTGGCACACCGACCCCTCGGGGCGGCGCGTGAAGCTGGCCAGTATCGGAGTGCACGCGCGCGACTGGGTCACGTGGCACGGCGTGGCGCTCAACGTCGAGAACGATCTCGCCACGTTTTCGTACACCGTGCCCTGCGGGATCGACGGCGTGGAGATGAGCACCGTGGCGCGCGAATTCACACGGACCGGGGTCGCGGTGCCCGAGTGGCACACGGTGCAGCAGGCGGTGGCCGCGGGGCTGGCCGACGCCTTCTCGCTCCGCCTGGCGACGCTGCCGGAGCCGCTCGCCGCACTCCTCCGCGGCTAAGCGGTCACAAGCGGTCACAAGCGGTCAGCCGGGGGCGGAGACGGGGGCGGACCGGTGCAGCCACCACTGGGCCGGCCGGTCGGCCCAGTCCGAGCGCACACATATCCCCAGAAAGAGCAGGATCCCGCCCAGCAGCAGCGGCAGCTTCCACGGGTGGGCCACATAGCGGGCCTCGAGCCGGTGCCGGCCGGGCAGCACGTCCACGGCCAGAAATCCCGGCGACACCATGTAGGGGGACACCGGCGATCCGTCCACCGTGACCTGCCACTGCGGGTGGTAGGTCATTTTGAAGGCCACGGCCAGCGTGTCACCGGCGGGGCCGGGGCACGCTACATCCACCCGCAGCTGCTGTGACGTCACCGCCTCCCGCTCCACCACCGGCTGGGCGCACCGCGCACGGAGCGCGAGCGGCCCGGCGGGGAGGTGATAGTCCCAGCGCACCACCTCACGCCGCGCCGCGCCGCCGTCGCGGAGCCACTGCTGGGTGGCCGCCCAGAGCGTGTCCTGGTTGGACGTGCGCTGACGCGCCGTGACGGCCACATACTGTACGCTGCCGGAGGTGGCCACACGGTACAGCGTGTAGCGCCCGATCGTGGTATCGGGCTCATAGAACCCAGGCGGCGATGCACCGCTAGGGGCCACCACGTGGCGCACATCGAGCAGGTCGTACATGGCCGGGTCCGTGACGGGCAGGTCGTACATCAGCCCGGAGGCGAGCGCGAGGGCCTGCATGGGGTTCCCCACCGTGGCCGTCCCCTGTGCGTTGAGCAGATCGGACAGGCAGATGGCACGCCCGATACTCATGGCGCAGCGTCGCCCACGCACGGGGCCGGCAAAGGTGCGTCCCCCCGGTTGCTCCTTCAGCACGCCGAGCACGGCGCGCGCCTCCTCGTTCGCCTGGAACGCGTCGGTGGCCTGGGCCAGGATCTCGCGGTTGCCGGCGTAGTACGTCCAGCGTTCACGGGCGGCGGGCACCAGCAGGGCCGCCAGCAGCAGCAGTGCCGTGAGGGCACGGGCCGGTGCCGGCAGCCAGCGGCGCACCGGCGACGCCGGCCCCGCCAGCCATTCCCACACCACGCCCGCGGCGTACCCCGCCGCCAGAATGGCGAACACACCCACCATACTGGAGAACCGGAACGTGGCCGCGCCGCGGTGGGCGGGGATCACCCCTTCCAGCACGCCGGCCCCCGGCCGGAGCATGTACAAGGCGGTCCACACCATCAGCCCCACGGCCACCACGCGCCCCGCCGCATCGCGGCGGCGCAGGGCCACGAGCAGGCCGGCCAACGCCAGACCCGTGATCACCGGCAAGCGACCGAAATCCAGCAGGTCGCCGCGGAACAGCGCATCAGATAGACCGCGTGCGGCGGGAGGCACCACGGCCCCAACGCGGGTCGCAGAATCGGGCGCCCACCGCACACTGCTCAAATAGCTGGTACTGCTTTCGAGAAACGGCACCAGCAGGTACGACGCCAGCGCAAAGGCGCCCACACCCACCACCCCCAGCCGGATCAGGCGCGGCACCGCGGTCCGCCGTTCGGCGCCGGCCAGCCAGAGCAGGACGCTCGTGATGGCCATGAAGGCCCCAAACAGCAGGTGGCTGAGCACCAGCGCCGCCAGCCACGCGGCCGTGCCGGCGTAGCCAGTCCCCGTGCGCATGGTGCGCGACAGGCGGGCCGCCGTAATGAAAAAGAGATGTACGCCGCACAGCTGCGAAAAGAGGCCGTATCCCCGCCACACGTAGCTGTTGTATTCCAGCGCCATGCGGCTGTCGGCCGACAGCAACGTGGAGGCCGCCCCGCCGAATGCACTGGCCGCCATCGAGAAGCCCTGCCGGTACATCGACCAGGCCACCGTGCCGGGCATCGCCACCAGCAACAGGTACTGCGCGCCGTGCAGCAGCGCCGCGGCCGACACCGTGCCGGCGCCAAGTCGGTGCAACGCCGCCAGCACCAGATGTGGCAGATGCTGGTAGTACAGGAACTGGGGGAACCCGAGCTCGAGCTGCGGGATCCAGAAGTCCAGCGGGTTCGCCGCGCCCGCCAGGGCGGCGCTCGCCCCCTCGATCATGAGCAGGTGAAACGCCGTGTCGTTCCGCGCCGCGACGCGGGCAGTCCACTCGGGCCAGAGGGCGACGGCGTTGAACACGACGCACAGCGCGAGGAGCGCCCACGGCCAGCGGTCGATCGCCGGTGCGAGCTTCGGCGCGGCGGCAGCGACCGGCGCCGCGGCGGAGGCCGTCGTACGCGCAGACGTCTTGGACTTCGACTGGGCGGACCGCTTGCTCACTTAGGAACCCTCGGGCTCAACGGCGGGTAGACGGCGCAGTGGCCGCCATCGGGGCTGGCGGCAGGAGCGACTCAGTCGTTGCCGCACACTTCTCCACGGTGGCTATCCTTTCTAACTTTTCACGGTCGTGCTTGGATCATGATAGCACACCCACGCCGTCGGGCATCGATCGCGTGATCCCCCGCTCTCTTCAATTCGCCATGATACGTTCACTTTTCCGCTCGTCCGCGCTGATGGGCGGTGCGTTCTTGCTGTTGTCCGCCTGCAGCGACCGTCACGAAGTCGGTGAGGAACTGCTCAAGCCGGTGCACGAGGGCATGCCGAAGGATTCGCTCGCGCTCATCATTGGCAAGGGTCCCCTCACGGCGGTGTACGCGGACACGCTGCGCCTGGAAAATGGATTCCGGCACAGCGTGTACGACATCGACGGCAAGCGGTACGAGGTGCTCTACTACCGCGAGCAGCCGGGCAACGTGCTCGAACCGGTCGACCAGGATGTCGAAACGCCGATCGTGCTGACCGACAACAAGGTGCTGGGCTGGGGATGGGCACACTACGTGGAAGCGATGGAGCAGTACAAGCTGCCCACGCCGCTCACGGAGAAAAAGCCGGCGCAGGGCGCGCCAGCGCCGTAGTACACAGCTGATGTTGCACGAAGGGGCCGGTGTCTATGACACCGGCCCCTTCGTGCGTCTGCGACCCGACGCCGGCGATTGACACACCCACCAACAAAACGGCCCCAGCATAAACGCTGGGGCCGTTTGTGTATCCACCCACCGGTGCGAAGTCGCCGAGGTGGCGACTCCGACCGGATCAGGCCATTAGGCCGGCGGGATCACGTCGAACGTGGCACCGCTGAGCAGCACGCGGCCGCCCGTCGAGTGCACGCCAACCGCCACCCACGAACCCGAGCCCAGACCACCAGCGCTCAGGCTGCTGAACGACTCGGCACCCGTGCCGACCGTGCGGAGCACGTAGGTGAAGGCGCGCTGCGTGGCGTTCTCAGCCACGTACACACCGCACGACTGCGACGGCGCGATGCACGGCGTGGCCGTACCATCAACCGAGCCGGCGTATTCCCACGTGGTGCCCGACGCTGCCAGGTGGTAGAAGTCCACACGGGCGAACGGCGAGTTGGTGAGGTCGAGGTTACCGAAGGCACGCGCCTTCAGGCCGCCAACCGGGCTGTTGTAGCCGGCCACCGTGGAGGTGTCGAGCGAGAAGGACAGCAGGTTCGCGTTCTTCGTGGCCCACTTGGTGCCGTCGAACGTGGTGATGCCGGCGAGGAAGCTCGAGAAGCCGGAGGTCGCGAGACCCGCGAAGTTCTGTGCGTACACGCCATGCGCGCCGATTGAGTCAACGTTCGGCGTGGACATGACCGCACCCGCCGGGCCCGTGTACTCGATGTTGGTGTACAGGCGGACACCCGAGGTGAACGGCGTCGAGAGGCTCGTCACCGAGTCACGCGTGATCACGTTGTTGAACGTCACCGCCGTCGAGGCAACCAGCGGGTAGCCAAGGACGACCGTGTTCGCGCCGGTGTTCTGGAAGCGCAGACGCAGGCCGTACGCCGCCGTCTCCACGGAGTCCTTGAAGATGCCCGTGAAGGCACCCGCGTAGCTGGCCGTGAGGCTGGTGATGAGGTTGTCGGCCGTGACCGAGAACGGCGCCGACTTCTGCAGCAGGACGCTGCGGAGGTCGGTGGTGACCACGTTACCGGCTTCGTCACGCACGCGAGCGCGGTACGTGTAGTAGCCGTCGTTGCCAACCGTCGTCACCGCGATCGGCGGGAGCGGCGAGTAACCATCAGCCGTGACCGCGCCGTACGAGCCGCTCATCGCGGCCATCAGGCAGTTCGGGGCGGTGATGAAGGAACCACCGGCGTTCGTGGCGAGCACACCGCTGATCGTCGGGTAGCTACCGACCAGGCACGCACCGGCGCGGTTCGTGGTGCTCATGCGGTTGGCACGCACCAGGTAGTGATCGGCGGCCGAGGCGACGGCCGAGTTCAGACCCGAGCGCTCGTCGAGCGCTTCGATCTGGAACAGCGTGGAGTCACCCAACGCGGTCGCCATGATGGCGCCGTTCGCATGCGAAGCCGCACCGTAACGGACCGACGGGGCGGTCTTGTCGACGCCGAAGCGGACCGAGTAATCGATCTCACTCGAGATCGCCGTGTTGCCCAGGCGGTCGACAGCGACGTAGCGCGCTTCGTACACCGTGTTGGCCGCGCTGGTGGCGCACTCGGCGATGTCTGCACCCGTACGCGTGGTCATCGTGACCCACGTCGGCGT
Source organism: Gemmatimonadota bacterium (assembly GCA_947475795.1). Next base: position 126 of record CANJOX010000212.1, on the reverse strand, counting down.
AGCGAGCGAGCGGTCCACCCACGGGCAACCCTGCACGTCGATGCGCGGCACGAGCGCCATGCCCACACCCGCGTCCGAGGCAACCGTCAGGTTGTTCGTGGAGTCCATCTTGAACGCGGCGTTGAT
>CANJOX010000211.1 GCA_947475795.1 Gemmatimonadota bacterium | reverse complement strand
GCAGATACTTGTCCTTCTGCGATTCGAGCTCGCGCTGCACCTGCTGCAGATCGTCGCCGTCTTCGATCGGCGGCTGCACCGTCGCGGTTTCCTGCGTTTCCATCGGGTCCATGTTGTCCACCGGAGCGTCAGACATCGAGTCGGTCATGATGTGCGTACGAGAGTCATCAACGTAAAGTTTGCCTGCATTGCTTCACGCGGGTGTCAGGCGTTTGACACGCGCCTGTCCTGCGTCAAATACCGCCTGTCCCAAAGAAAAGGACAGAAGGGCGCGGGCGTCAGCCCCGCGCGGTCCATCCGACAGCATCCTGATCGCGTTCGAACGCGCGACGCAGGCGATCGAGCGCCAACTGGGCCGCACGATACCGGATTTCCGAACGGTCGCCCGGCAGGACTGCACGCACTGCATGGACCTCGCCATCGAGATCGACCGCCACCCAGACGGTACCCACCGGCTTTTCGGGAGTGCCGCCGTCGGGGCCGGCGATCCCGGTGATGCCGATGCCGATGTTGGTGCCGAAGCGCAGGCGCGCCCCGGTGGCCATGGCGCGCGCGACCGGTTCGCTGACGGCGCCATGGGTGTCCAGGTCGCCCTGTGAGACGCCGAGCTCACGCACCTTCACCGCATTCGCATAGGCGATCGTTCCGCCCTGTACGACGCTGCTGGAGCCCGGCACGGCGGTGAGGCGCATGCCCAGCATGCCGCCGGTGCAGCTTTCGGCCACCGCGAGCGTCGCGCCGCGGACGGCGCACTCGGCCAGCATGAGCGCCGCCAGGTCGTCGTCGCCTTCGCCGTAGATGAATCGGCCCACCTTTTCGCGCACCAGCAGCGCCGCCTCGGTGAGCTTGGCCTCGGTTTCGCGGGCCGGCAGGGTGTACGAGGTGAGCCGCAGATCGACGCCGTCGTTGCCGGGGAGGTAGGCCAGCGAGAGCCCATTCACGCCGCGGGCCAGCTCACCGAGCTTATCGGCCAGCGCCGACTCGGCAATGTTGGCAGTGCGAAGGGTGCGCGCGCGAATGACCGGGCCGCCCACGGGCAGCCGTTCACGCAGATGCGGAATCACGGTGTCGGCGAGCATGCCGCGCATTTCGCGGGGGACACCGGGCAGCATGGCGACCCAGCGCTGCTGCTCGTCTTCCAGCCAGATACCCGGCGCGGAGCCGTGTCGGTTGGTAAGAATCGTGCACGCCTCGGGCACCATGGCCTGCTGACGATTGCTGGCCGGGAGTTCGTGGCCAAAGCGTTTGAGCCACCGTTCTTCGAGGGCCGACAGAATGGCGGCGTCCATGACCATGCCGCGCCCGAAGATCGAGGCGATGGCCGGTTTGGTCATGTCATCGGCGGTGGGCCCGAGTCCACCGGTGGTGATCACGGCGCCGGTGCGTTCGAGCGCTTCACGGACCGCGGTGGCGATCGCGGTGGCGTCATCGCCGCAGGTGGCGCGGCGCACGATGCGCACACCGAGGGCGGCCAATTCGCGCGCGAGATGCGCGGCGTTCGTGTCGATCGTGAAGCCGAGGAGGAGCTCGTCGCCGATCGTGACGATTTCGATGTTCATGGAGGAAAAGTACCACGAACGACAACGGCGCCGGTGAGCAGAGCTCGACCGGCGCCGTGGTGATCAGGAACCCGACACGATCAGGCGTTGCGGCGGCGACGATGCGCCACGAGCAGGCCGAGCAAGCCGGTCGCCATGAGCAGGTAGGTGGACGGCTCGGGGACGGTGGAGACGTTCATCTCGGAGTACGCGACCATCTGCTGGCCTTGGTCGTAGGCTTCGAGGCGGAAGCGGTACTCTCCCTCGGCGGTCGGATCGAAGTTCGGTGCCGTTGCGCCGTTCTGGTCGAGGAAGGAGAACCCGAGATTCCATGAGTTCGCGCTTCCGTAGACGAGCGAATACGCGCCACCCTGAGCCGGCGCGTTCCCGACCTCCGGATTGAAATCGTAGAGCAGCTTGTACGCGTAGCTCGCCTTGTCGGTGCCGCCGATATAAAAATTGAAATTCCAGCGGGCCAGTGTACCGTCGGCTGTTCCGCCCGGCGTCGGCACGATGGTGTTGCCGCCGGCCATGACGAAGAACCTGTTCACACCGTCGTTCGTGACCGCGCCCGGCATGTCGCAGGTGGCATAGCTGAGCGAACCGGACTGGCACCGCGTGTGGGCCGAAAGCCCAAGGATCACGGCACCATCACCGTAGTCCGTCACGACGACGGATTCCGTGGGAATGCCGGTCCCGCCGAACGAACCGGATGACAGCGACGACATGCTGCCCTGCGCTGGGAGCGACGTCGCTCCAAGCATGGCGATCATTCCGATCACCAAAGTACGGTTGCCCATTACAACTCCTCGAGCTTGCGCGGTAAAACCGCTTGTGGGGGGATCGTCCGCACCGCCCCGTCAGTGTACGGTCCGGACAGCCCACAACTCAGCAATAAGGAAACCAGACTCGGCGGGGCATATAGCCGAGTCTGGTTTCCGTTGTCTGGCATACGGTTGACGCTGGATTAACGCTTCGGCACGCCGTGGCACGCTGTCGTGCCACTCCGGCAAGTCCGAAGGAGGAACGCCACAGTTTCGTACCATGCCGGACGGTGCACGGCTGGTCCCGCTGTGGGGCGACTCAGGCCAGCCGGGCGACCTGCTTGCCGTAGCGGCGCAGGTAGAGCCACAGGCTCCACACGGTCAGGATGACGGCGGCGGCCATGCTGGTCACGCCCACGAATCCGTTGAAGTACGCGAACGCCTTCCACGCGACATCGCTCTCCCATCCCTCACGGGCGGCCAGCGTTGCCGCGAAGAACCAGCAGTACGCGGCGCCCTGCCACACACTCTGGAAGGTGGTCTTCCACTTGGCGGGGCCGATGGCGGCGATCACCAGCCCGCGGCGCGCGGCGACCTGCCGGAACACCGTCATGAACGCTTCCCGGCCGAGGACGACGAGGACGATCCAGAGCGGCAGCGACACGGCGCCGAAGGGCGTCTGAAAGAGCAACGGCGTGGGCTGGGGCATGGTCCCTTCGGGCACCAGCAGCGTGTAATGCTTCTGCAGCAGGTACATGGGGATCAGCGTCGCCACGAGCAACAGCTTATCGGCCAGCGGATCGAGCAGGCGCCCGAGATCCGTGACGAGGTTGCGCGATCGGGCGAGATGGCCGTCCCAGTAGTCGGTGACGGCGGCGATCGTGAACAGGAGGAACGCGATCAGGCGCGCGGTCCACGACGTGGTGAACGGCAACCACGCAATCAGCGGCGTCAGGGCGATGCGGCCCAGCGTGATTGCGTTCGGAAGGTTCACGGGAGTGTCGAGAGGCGGGAGGACGGGTGCCCGACACGCCCGCGGCTATGCGAGCGTTTTGAGCACCAGCTTGGAAACGGCTTTCAGCGTGTCGAACACACCGTCGCCGGTCACAGCGACAGCGTCGAACGTCGGGACGCGCTCCACCCACTCGCCGGTCGGCAGCTGGCTGACGAGGAATTCGCCCGGTTTGAAGGGATCCGCCACGACGCGCATGCGCGAGGGGTCGGTCACTTCCCATCCTGGATTGAGCATGGACTGCAACTCCGCGAGCGGCGCCGCGTTGGGCAGATCGCGCTTGTTGTACTGAATAACGAACGGCATGCGTGTGAGATCATACCCGTACGCCGCCATATTGTCATACAGGTTCTGCATGGACTCGAGGTTGGCCTCGGCGCGCTCGACCTGCGAGTCGGCCACAAACACCACCCCATCCACGCCCTTTAAGATGAGCTTGCGGCTGGCATTGTAGTAGACCTGACCGGGCACGGTGTACAAATGGAATCGCGTGCGGAACCCACGGATTGTCCCCAGATCGACCGGCAGGAAATCGAAAAACAGGGTGCGTTCGGTTTCCGTGGCCAGCGAGATCAGCTTCCCCCGGGTGGTCGGAGAGACCTTGCCGTAGACGTATTCCAGGTTGGTCGTCTTGCCACCCAGTCCCGGACCGTAGAACACAATCTTGCAGTTGATCTCGCGGGACGCATAGTTGATCATCGACATCTGTTGCGGCCCGTTACTGGAACAGCCGATCGATCTCATCCTCGGCGCCCGCCAGGAACCCTGGCGGCGGCGTGGATGCGGACCCACCACGGGCGAAGACGCCTTCGAACGTCTTCGTGAGGTCGTCAACGGCCACCTTCATGCGCAGCCGGACGAGTCCGAGCGTGGTGCGATTGTCGAAGAGCACGACGAGAATGACGCGGCGGGCAATATCGGCGAGGTACATGGACTCCTTCTCGCCCTGATGGAACAGCACGCTGAAGTCACGTTCGCCGATGAGCCGAGCCAGCTGATCGTTGGCACTGAAATCCGCCGCGGTGAGCGTGGCGAAGGCCGTCGCGTCGAAGTTGGGCGGCTCGCCGACCGTGGCGACCAGCTGCCCACTTCGGTCCACGAGCAGGGCGCAGCGCGCCTTTGCGTCGTAGAGGAACCGCTGGAGCGTAATGGAGATGGCCCCGAAGTCGTCCTCGGTGAACGACCAGGTGGCGGCGCCAACAGACATGAACGGTGGGTCGAAGAAGGGAGCGGGATCAGCAGCTTGGTGTCACGAAACCGCACATGATCAACGCGCGGAGGTGCCCGAAGGTAACGCCGGACCGCGCGTTCTCCATCTCAGCGCATCTCGCGACGGGCTGAGAGCGCCTGAGCGATCGTCACGCCATCGGCATATTCAAGATCGCCGCCCACGGGCAGGCCGCGGGCGATCCGGGTAATGCGCACCCCAAGGGGCAACAGCTGCCGCTGCACATACAGGGCGGTGGCTTCCCCTTCGAGCGATGGGTTGGTCGCCAGAATGACCTCCGTGACGCCTTCGGGTTCGATCCGAACCAGGAGGTCGCCGATGGCCAGATCGTCGGGCCCGACGCCGTCCAGGGGCGACAACCGCCCGCCCAGCACGTGGTAGAGTCCGCGGAACTCCCCGGCCCGCTCGATCGACGCAATGTCGGAGGCTTCTTCCACGACACACACGATGGTCGGGTCGCGCCGCGGGTCGGCACAGAGCGCGCAGAGCGGCGACTCGGTGAGGTTGTGGCACCGGTCACAAGCCCGCACCCGCTCCGTCAGCAACACGAGCGCCTCGGCCAGCCGACGACTCTGCGAGTGCGGCTGGCGCAGCAGATGATAGGTGAGCCGCAGCGCGGTCTTCCGGCCGATGCCGGGGAGCCGCGCCAACTCGCTCGTGAGTTCGTCGATGACGCTCAACGGGATCCGATCAAAACGGAAGCTTGAACGGCAGATCAATGCCGCCGGTGACTTTGCCGAGCTCCATCTGCATGGCTTCGGCGGCCTTCTTCTGCGCTTCAGCCACGGCGACCACGATCAGATCCTCGAGCATCTCGATGTCGTTGCCGTTGACGACGGTGGGATCGAGCTTGATGCGCTTGAGCTGCATTTTGCCGTCCACGTCGGCCGCGACCATGCCGCCGCCCGCCAGCGCGGAGAAGGTGCGCTGCGACATCTCATCCTGCATGGTCTGCATGCGTGACTGCATGTCCTTGAACTGGCCCATCATCTTGAACAAATCCATGACTGTTCCCTGAGTCGTTAGTCGAGTAATTCGAGGTCGAGCGCGCGCACGGCGGCTTCGAGCAACGGGTCTTTCGACGACAGCTGCTCGGTCCGCTGTTGCTGCACGTCGTGCGCGGTGAGACGCTTGGTGGTATCGCGCGGGGCATCGGCCCGAGCGGTGGCGCTGGCGGACGCGTTGACCGAGGACACCACAGTGACCCCGGTGACGCCGTCAAAGCACGACTGGAGCGCCGATAGGATATCGGAGCGGGCGCCGTCCGCGGCGCGGGCGAAGGTATCGTCGGCCGGATCGTAGGTCAGGGCGACGCTGCCATGGGCCGACACAGAGGCCGGGACCAGCCGCGCCACGGCCTGCGCCAGCATGCCGCGTCCGGCCGACTTGATGGCGTCGCTCACACTGCCCCAACGCGCCGTGAGCTGTTCGACTGAGGGCGGCGGTCCCACCCGTGGCGCCGCGGCAGCGGCTCGTGCTGCGGGACGCTG
>CANJOX010000210.1 GCA_947475795.1 Gemmatimonadota bacterium | reverse complement strand
GGTCGCGACCGGCGCCTCGTACAACACACGGTCGGCCTGTTTGTACCACACGCGACGCTCCGCGATCGAGACCACCAGATACGGCGCGCCATCCTCGCCGGGGCGCGTCCCCGCGACCACCACCCGTACACTGTCCGTCTGCTGCCCAGCCCGCAGCGCCGCCTGCTCGAGCGCTTCGCTGTTGTCGTTGAACACCAGTCGGGCCACGTCCCGCGCGAAGCGCTCGCGCAGCGTGAGGCGCGTGAGCCACGCCGCGTGCACGAGCGCCGCCACGGCGACCGCGGCGGCGATCCCCCCACGCCATGGCGCAGCGCGTCCGCGGCGGGTGACACGGGAGGGCCCGGACAGTGATCGGTGCGTGGTCATGCGTGTCAGAAGAAGTACACGCGCATGCCGGGCGACACACTCTCGCGGATCGCGGCCAGATCATGGGCCGGCACACGAATGCTCCCTGGCATCACATAGCCGCGGTCGGCGAGCGGACCGGCGTCGGGCTGCGCGTAGATGAGCGTGCCTCCCGAGGTGACGATGGCGTCGGGTCCAATCCAGCGGGGGTCAGGTCGCCCCAACGGCACCGGAAGTCCCCGATCGCGCCAGAGCCACGCCGGCAGCGCGTCGCCCCCGGGCGCCGGCACCAGCACCGTGCGCACCCCGCGCGGGACCGCGATGTGCAACGTGTCGGGCGCCGAGCCCACCCGACGCCCGGCGCCGATCTCGGCGGCAAACCGGCGCAGGCGGTCGGGACCGCGATCCAGCGCGACGTACGACGACTCGGTGTTGACCGCGAGGTGCAGGGTCTGGTCCACGCCGGACTGCCGACGCATCAGCTCCAGCATGAGGGCCGCGCGGTCGGCCTGCGCGGCGACGATGGACGCCGTCCGGGTCCGTTCGAGCGCCGTCATGCCGGTCTGCAAACGGGCGGCCTCGTCGCGATAGCGCGCACGCTGCCGGAGCAGCAGGACATCGAACAGGCCGATGGCGAGCAGTAGCACAAGGAGCAGCCGATTCCTTCGTCGCACAGACATTGTCCCCAATGCTACACCGAACCGTGGGCAGACGGTGGTGTCCCGGTCACGAACTCCAGTAGATTCCCAAGGGTACCACTGCGGAACCGTCCGTGTTCACGCTCCGCACCCCCTCAGCCGCCCGACTCCCTGATGACCGATCGACCGGCTCGTGCCGTTGCCCTGATCATTCTCGATGGCTGGGGCTACCGGGAGGATCGCGAGGCCAATGCGATCCTGCTCGCGCACACTCCGCACTGGAACCGCATCTGGTCGCATCCGTCCCGGACACTGCTCACGGCGTCGGGCCGGGCGGTGGGACTGCCCGACGGGCAGATGGGCAACAGCGAGGTCGGGCACCTCAATCTGGGGGCCGGCCGCATCGTGATGCAGGATCTGGTGCGCATCGGGGCCGCCATCGAGGACGGCTCGTTCTTCCACAACGACGCCCTGCTCCGCGCCTGTGCCACGGTGCGCGCGTCAGGCGGCACGCTGCACCTGCTGGGGTTGCTGGGCGACGGCGGCGTGCATGCCACCGACGCGCACATGCTGGCGCTGGTGGAACTCGCCCGCCAGCAGGGCGTCACGCGGGTGGTGCTGCACGCGATGCTCGACGGCCGCGACACTCCACCGCAATCGGCGATGGCATATCTGCGCCACGCGCTCGCTGCCATCGGTGACCGCGCGCAGCTGGCCTCGGTGTCAGGACGCTACTACGGCATGGACCGCGACACGCGCTGGGAGCGCACGGAACGCTGGTACCGCGCGGCCGTACGCGGTGAGGCCCCGGTGGAGACCGACGCCATCGCCGCGCTGCAGCGCGCCTACGACGCCGGCACCACCGACGAGTTCGTGCTCCCGTACGTGATGACCGGTCCCGACGGCGGCGCGCTGGCGCCGATGCGTGACGGCGATGCCCTCATCTGCTTCAACTTTCGCAGCGACCGGATGCGCCAGACGATGCGCGCGCTGGCGATGCCCGACTTTGCCGGGTTCGACAGCGGTCCGCGTCCGGCGCTGTCGATCACCACGATGACGAGCTACGACGACGCGTTCCCGTTCCCCACGGTGTTCGCGCCGCAGTCGATGAAGCATCTCGTGGGCGAAGTGATCGCCGACGCCGGTCTCACGCAGTTACGCACCGCGGAAACCGAGAAGTACCCGCACGTGACGTTCTTCTTCAACGGCGGGCGCGACGAGCCGTTTCCCGGGGAAGACCGCAAGATGGTGCCGAGCCCGAAGGTGGCCACGTACGACCTGCAGCCCGAGATGAGCGCTGACGGCGTGTGCGACATTTTGTGCGAGGCGCTGGCTGGCCGCACGCACGACTTCATGCTGTGTAATTTCGCCAACACCGACATGGTGGGGCACACGGGATCGATCCCCGCCGCCGTGCGCGCGGCGGAAGCCGTCGACGCGTGTCTCGGTCGGATTCTGGCGGCGGCGGAGGCAGGTGGGGCTCGCCTGATCATCACCGCCGACCATGGGAACGCCGACCTGATGGTGGACCCGGTCACGCACCAGCCGCACACCGCACACACCACCAACCCCGTGCCGCTGGTGGTGCTCGACCCTGACGAAACCGCCCCGCTGCGCGCCGGCGGTGCCCTGTGCGATGTGGGGCCGACGGCGCTGGCGCTGCTCGGCCTTGCCCTCCCGCCCGAAATAACCGGTCGCGACCTGCGTGACCTGCGCGATCGATCGCCTTCAGCCTCCGTGTGATGCCCGCTCCGACCTCCATCGTTCGCTCCACCGCACCGTCGGCCCTGCGCCGTGCCCTGATCATCGCCGGGCTCACCGCTCTGGGAGGCGCCACGCCCGCGTTGCTACAGGCGCAGGTCGGCAGCCTGCCGGCCAACAGCCCGTACGAAGACGTGAAGCTCGGACAAAATCTGTCCATCATGGGTGGCTGGATGCTCATGACGCGCGACCCCGCCAACGTGGCCCCGAAGTCGTCGGCCACGGCGGCGCTGCGCTACGATATCGCCATCGGTGGCCCCGCCTCGCTGTACGTGCGCTATCTGCTGGCCCCCTCCGAGCGCGCGCTGCTGGTCCCCACCAATCCCAAGGCAACCCGCCAGATCGATGCGAAGGGGACGACCACCCATCTGCTCGATGCCGGGCTCGACCTCGCACTGACCGGCAAGAAGACGTGGCATCGCCTGATTCCGTCGGTGACCGGCGGTGCCGGTGTCGTCACGGACTTCGCGGCGGCGGACACCGGCTCGTACAAGTTCGGCACGAAGTTTTCGTTTTCGTACGGACTCGGGCTGCGCTACCTGCCGCGCAAGGGACCGATGATCCGGGTGGACCTCACGAACTTCATGTGGCAGTACGACTACCCCGACCGCTACTTCGTGAAGGCCGCCGACACCACGTCGGTGCTCACGGACACGCGCAACCGTTCGGCGTGGCGTGGCTCGCGCACGCTGACCGTGGGCGTCACGCTGCCGCTGTTCCGCTGACCGCGATGCCGCGCACGTCGCTCACCCGCCGCGTGACGTTCGCCGCGGCTCACCGCTATCGCCGCCCGGACTGGAGCGACCAGGAAAACGCCGACGTGTTCGGCGCCTGCGCGCACCCCAACTTTCACGGGCACACGTACCTCTGCGACGTGACCGTGGCCGGGCCGGTCGATGAGGAAACCGGGTTCGTCGTGGACCTCGGTTTTCTCGACCGCGTCCTGCAGCGCGAAGTGCGCGACCGCTTCGATCATCGCAACATCAATCTCGACGTGCCCGAATTTGCCGACGGGCGGCTCATCCCGACGGGGGAAAATCTGGCGCGTTTCATCTGTGAGCGGGTACAGGGGGCGCTGGCGCACACCACCGCGGTGGTGATCCGTGTGCATCTCGCGGAAGACACCACGCTCAGCAGCAGCTACGAGGTGGACGCATGACCGGTACGCTCGAGACATCGCGGTCCGGCCGGCCGTGGGCCGTGGCTGTTCTGTGTGGCGCACTCGGGTGCGCGCGGACCACGCCAGCCCCGGTGACGGCCGCGCCACCAGCGATGCCGGTCGCAGTGCCCGCCGCGCCCGTCCCGGCGCCCACGACGGCCATGGTACTGCAAGGCATCGTGGATTCGGTGCTGGCCGCCCCGATGTGGCGCAACGCGCGCTGGGGCATGCTGATCGTGGACGCCGAGCGTGGCGACACCATTGTGTCGCACGATGCCGACCGTCTGTTCATGCCGGCCTCCAACCAGAAGCTGCTCACCGCCGCGATCGCCACGCAGACGCTGGGCGTGGACTATCGCTGGCGCACCCCGGTGCTGCTCCATGGTCGTCAGCGTGGCCACACGTGGCGGGGCGACGTACTGGTGCAGGGTGCCGGCGATCCGAGCGTGAGTGACTCCCTGCAAGGCGGCAACGCGCTCAACGCGTTCCTTCCCATCCGTGAGGCGCTCGCGGCGCGCGGCATTACGCGCATCACGGGGCGCGTGCGCGCGGTCGGCGATGCGTTCTCGGGCGCCACGACCGGCTACGGCTGGGCCTACGACGACTTCGATGCGGCGTACAGCGCCGCGGTCGATGAGTTGATGTTCAACGAGGGCGAGCTGCTGCTCACGGCGCGTGCCGGTCGCCGTGCGGGCGCACCGGTTACCGTGGTCACGTCGCCCACGCGCGCCTATCCGCAGCTGCTGATACAGGCCGTCACGCGCGACAGCGGGGCCGTGCCTGCCGGCGCCCCGCGCCCCGCACGTCTTCAGGCGGCCTACGACAGCATCGGCGATCGCGTGGTGGTGACCGGCACGCTGGCCGCCGGCGACAGCGCATCGTTGTTGATCGCGTATCGGCATCCGAACGATGCGTACGTAGCCGCGCTCACGCAGTCGCTGACCGACGGCGGCCTCCGCGTGGACGGGCGCATCGTTGCGCGCGGCGACACGACCGGGCGCGCCACCGACACGCTGACGGTGCTCACGTCGGCCCCCTTCCCCGACGTGTTGCGACGCATGCAGAAGCCGTCGCAAAACCAGATCGCCGAACTGCTGTTCCGCACGACCGGACTGGCCTCGAGCGGGGTGGGTTCGGCAGACAGTGCGCGGGCCGTGGGCACGCGGACGCTCGCGCAGTGGGGGATCACCACCGCGGATGCGGCGTATCGTGACGGCAGTGGACTCTCGCGCCACGACTATCTCACGCCACGCGCCGTGATATCCGTCCTGGACGCCATGCGACGCGCGCCGTGGTTTACCACCTACCGTGACGCCCTTCCGGTGGCCGGCGTGGATGGCACCATCCGTTCGCGCATGAAAGGCAGCGCTGCGCAAGGCAACGCCCGTGCAAAAACGGGCACGCTGGACAAGACGCGGTCGCTGTCAGGATACGTCACCACGGCCGACGGCCGCCTGGTGCTCTTCTCGCTGCTCAGCAACAACTTCTCGGTGCCCACCCGCGAGGTGGAGCGGGTACAGGATCTGCTCGTGACGACGCTGGCGGCGCGCGCCCTCGGCACCGCGCGCCCGCAGGCCACACGGTGAGCACCGACCCAACGCCCCTTTCGTTCGACGAGGCGCTCGACGCGATTCTCGCGCAGGCCGCCGGACGCACCACCGACATCGACGCGGTGCCGCTCACGCAGGCGCTAGGCTGCGCCCTCGGCGGTGCCGTGCGCAGTGGCGTGGCGCTGCCACCGTGGGACAACGCGGGGATGGACGGCTACGCCGTGCAACGTGAGGATGTGACGGCCGCCAGCCGCGCGGCGCCCTGCACGCTGACCGTGATCGGGGAGAGCGCCGCCGGCGCCGATGCCACGACGCTGCCGACGGTGCGGCCCGGTACGGCGCTGCGCATCATGACCGGTGCCCCTGTACCCCCCGGTGCCGATGCCGTGATCCGGATCGAGGACACCGACCGGGGACTCGCGCAGGTGTCGGTGTTTGATCCGCGCGATGCCCTGGGGCGCGGCAACATCCGGCCGCGCGGCGAAGATGTGGCCGCGGGGAGCGAATTGTTTGCCCGTGGCACCACGATCGGCGCCGCACATCTGGGCGTGTTGGCCAGCATCGGAGCGCACACCGTCTC
>CANJOX010000209.1 GCA_947475795.1 Gemmatimonadota bacterium | reverse complement strand
GTGTCGAAGCATCTACAGGTGCTGCACCAGCATGGATTCGTGCGGCGACGGAAGAACGGGTTGTACGTGCATTACACGCTGGCCGACCGCAACGTGATGCGGCTGTGTGAAACGATGTCCAACCGCCTCGACGACCGCACCCGCTTGCAGGAACGCCTGCTGGAAAGTCCCGACGGCATGGAGTAACGCAGTCACAATGAGTATGCAGATCGAGTTTTCGGGTGCCGCGCAGGAGGTGACCGGCTCATGTCACATCGTGCGGGTGGGATCGCGCACCGTGCTGCTCGATTGCGGCCTGTTTCAGGGCAAGCGCAGCGAGAGCCACGCCAAAAACGCGCGGCTGCCGCTGCCGGTGGATCAGATCGACGCGGTGATCCTCTCCCACGCGCACATCGATCACTCCGGCCGTTTGCCGTTTCTCGTGGCCAACGGCTACCGCAATTCCATCTGGGCGACCGCGGCCACGCGCGATCTGTGTGCGCTCATGCTGGCCGACTCGGCGCACATTCAGGAGAAAGACGCGGAATTTCTCACCCGGCACGGGCGGCCGCATGCGGCGCCGCTGTACTCCATTGAGGATGCAACGCGCACGCTGGAGCAGATGATCGGCATGCCGTACGCCAAGTGGTTTGACGTGACGGACGGAATTCGTGCGCAGTATTGGGAAGCGGGGCACATTCTCGGCAGTGCCTCGATTGTGCTGGAGCTGCGCGAAGGTGACACGGTGCGTCGTGTGATCTTCTCGGGTGACGTGGGGCGATGCGATCTGCCGATCATCCGCGATCCATCGCCGCCGACCGGCGGTGCCGATGTCGTGCTGTGTGAAAGCACGTATGGCAACCGCGATCATGAGTCCGTCGAGGGCGCGCGCGAAGAGCTTGGCCGTGTGGTACGCGAGACCGCCGCTCGCGGCGGGCGTGTGCTCATTCCCGCCTTCGCTGTGGGACGCACCCAGGAGTTGGTGTACGACCTGCATCAGCTGCACCGCGCCGGAAAGATTCCAGCCGTGCCGATCTTCATCGATTCACCGCTGGCAACGGATGCCACGTCGGTGTTTGCGATGCATCCGGAAGTGTTCGATCACAGTGAAGATCTGGTGCGGCATACCACCGACCTGTTCGACGTCCCGCTGGTGAAGTTCACCCGCGACGTGAACGAGTCGAAGGGGCTGAACTCGATGCATGGGCCGATGGTGATCATCGCGGCGTCGGGGATGGCGGAGTCGGGGCGCATTCTGCACCATCTGCGCAACGGCGCGAACGATCCGCGCAATACCATCCTGATTGTCGGCTTCATGGCCGAACACACGCTGGGGCGGCGCATTCTGGAAGGGCGGCCGATCATCAAGGTGTTTGGTGATGAGGTCGAGCTGACGGCGCAGGTGGAAGTATTGAACGGATACAGTGCGCACGCCGATCGTACGGAGCTGCACGCGTGGTTGTCGGCGGTACGCGCCGGCGGTGCCGCCGACGGGCGGGATCACCCCCACGTGTATCTGGTACACGGCGAATCCGAGGCACAGACGGCGTTTGCCGAACGACTGCGCGGCGACCGTTTCACCGTGGACATTCCCGCGCCCGGGACCGTCATCACGCTGTAATCGCGCGTCGGGGCCTGCCCTGCACGCCTTCGCGTGGGCGGTAGATGGAGTAGTTTGGCTGCATGGACAGCGCAACCGAACGGCGCCGCCGCCCCTCGTTCATGTCCCGCGTCATCGGCACGTTGCTGATGGGGTGGGTGCTGTGCGTGGCGCTGATTTTCATCTGGTCGCGTCGGTCGGCGTCAGGTCATGCCAACGCCATCGTGGTGCTCGGTGCGGCGCAATACGGGGGGCGTCCCTCGCCGGTGCTCCGGGCCCGTCTCGATCATGCGCTGGACTTATGGAACGGTGCGCGAGCCGATCGCGTGGTGCTGACCGGTGGGCGACGTCCTGGTGACCAGATCAGTGAAGCGGCCGCGGGTCGCCGGTATCTGGTGCGGCGCGGGGTGCCGACCCGGGCCATTTTGCTCGAGACGGCCGGCCGGACCTCGCTGGCCTCGATGGAAGGGGCCGCGCAATTGCTGCAGGCGTCACGTAGCGGGCGCCGCGGTGACACGGCGTCCGTGCGCCCCCGTGTGCTGCTCGTGAGCGATCCGTTTCACATGCTGCGGCTCGAGGTGCTCGCGCGGCTGCATGGCCTGCATCCACTGCCGTCACCCACGCGGACGAGTCCCATCTCGGCCAACCGTGCGGTGGCCGTCGAGTACATGCTTCGTGAGTCGATCGCCCTGCCCACCGATGTCGCCCTGCTCCTCTGGCTCAGGCTAACCGGCCAGACTGTGCGCGAGTCGACCGCGCGGTAGCTCCGGAGCGCGGTCGGTCGGTGACGCCTTGGCCGGGTCAGCGCCGCAGCACGGGGACGATCGTCCCGTCGGGCAGGCGCTGTTTGATGACGATATCCGGAATCACATCGCGATATGGCGTTCCGGCATCGACGTCGGCGTCGAAGCCGAACCCGCTGCGCAGTGCGGCGGTCAGTGAAAACACGTCGGCACCCGCGAGGTTCACGGTGTAGCCCAGGTCCTTGAGGGACCCGACGGTGATGCGGCTGAGCGGTTGCGCGGCATTGACGGCGAAGCCCTGCATGAGTTCGCGTCCCATGACAGACGTGCGCCAGTGTGAGTTGATGGTACCGGTGCCACCGGTGTTCTCGACCGGCACCGGATTGCCGCCATATGTGACGCTGTTGATCGCGGCGAACTGCGTGCGCGCTTCGGTCCCCACGAAATACGGATCACCCGTCACCGTGGTGTTGAGCAGGGTGCGCCGGAAATTCCAGATGGTGCCGATGCCCAGGACGTGTCCGATTTCGTGCAGTACGACTTTTTCGAACTGTCCGCGTGCCACCAGCTGCTCCACGTCGTAGCTGTCGAATTCCATGAACCCGAGAAACGGGATGGCGTTGGCATTCACGTAGCAGGGGCTGGCCTGGCCGAGAATGTTGCCGCTGCCCGAGGTGCCCGCGCCGTCGATGGAGTCGATGCGGGCGAAGATCACCACGTTCTGTACCGACCCGGACAAGGCGGGTGCCCAACGCCCGCAGTCGCCGGCCGCGATGTTCACGTTGACGGTGCCGGTGCTGCCCACGATGACCCGTCGCCATTTGGCGACGGCATTTGCGAAGGCGGTGCGCACGGGAAGCGAGGCATCGCCAATGAAGCGGACGTCGATGTTGAAGGCGGAGGTGGTGACGGTGGAGGTGAACGTCACCGCGGCACCGGGAATCGCGCTGCTGGATGCGGTAAGCGTCTGGGTGCTGGCGGTGCCGAGCTGCCAGCTCCCGACGAAGGCGGTCCCGGTGGCGGGATCGGAGATGACGGTGCCGCCGGTCACGGTGCCCGAGTTGGCGCCGGGTGTGAAGGTGACCGGCACGGTGCCGACCGGGTTGCCGAAGGCGTCGGTGACCCGCACTCCCGGGGGTGTGGTGATGTTGAGGTTGGCGACGCCGGCCTGATTGTCGCCCACGAACTTCACGAGATTGGCCGGGGGGCCCGCCAGCGCGTTGACGCTGAAGATGGCCGGATTGACGCCAGTGGCGGTGGCCGTGACGATCTGTTGGCCGATGGCGGTTCCCAGTTTCCAGCCGCCGATGCGGGCTATGCCCTCGGTGTTACTGGACTGCTGCGCCCCGTCTAGCGTGCCGATCCCCTGCACGAGGGTGAAGGTGACGGACGCTCCCGTGACGGCGTTGCCGTATTGGTCTTCCGCACGGACGGCCGGGAGCGATGGCACCACGGTGTTCACCGGTGCCTGCTGGTCGCCGATGCTTACCGCCGACAACCGGGCGAGCGGGCCGGGCGCCGCGGTGGCGGTGAAGGTGACGGCGCTGAGCCCCTCTGCCGTGGCCTGGAGCGTCTGCTGCCCTGCCGTGGTGCCGAGCGTCCAACTACCGGCGCTGGCCTCGCCACTGGCGGTGGTGCGCACGGAGTCGTTCAGCACGGTGCCGCCGCCGCTCGCAATGCGCCAGCGTACGAGCACGTTCTTGATGCCCTTCCCTTTGGCGTCGGTAATCCGGACCGCCGGCACGGCGGTCACCGCTGCGGCCACCGTGGCGGCCATGGTCGTGCTCGCCGTTGCCACCGCCGCGGTGGGCACCTGTGGATCGCTACCACAGGCGGCCAACGCACTGATCGTGGTCAGCAGCAGGAGCGCCGGCCGGCCGGCGCGTCGGATCGAGAGAGTCATCGGACGAAGTGAGGGAAAGCCGGCGCGACCGTGGTCATGCCGAAAGACGCGCGATGTGGCACCGAAACAATGACGACGCAACGGAAAGATGCGCACGGATGGGGTTCCGAGTTCTGTGACCAGCCCCCCAATATTGAACCATGCGCATTCCAGTCGAGAGCTACCACCTCCCGAACGGCCTGCATGTGGTGCTCTCTGAGGATCACACAGCGCCGATCGTTGCGGTGAATTTGTGGTATCACGTGGGATCGGCCAATGAGCGGCTCGATCGCACCGGTTTTGCTCATCTCTTCGAACATATGCTGTTTCAGGGGTCGGCCAATGTCGACGCCAACGAGCATTTCGAACTGGTGCAGCGTGCAGGTGGTACCCTGAACGGGTCTACATGGCTCGACCGGACCAATTATTACGAAACCGTGCCGTCGCACCAGATCGCGATGGCCTTGTGGCTTGAAGCGGATCGCATGGGGCGGATGCTGCCGGGGCTCACCCAGCAGAAGCTCGACACGCAGCGCGACGTCGTGAAGAACGAGCGTCGCTGGTCGGTCGACAATCAGCCGTACGGTACGTGGTGGGAGCGTCTCCCGGCGCTCTGCTTCCCGGAGGAGCATCCGTTCCATCACTCGTTGATCGGGTCCATGGAGCATCTCACCGACGCGTCGTTGGACGACGTGGCGGACTTCTTCCGGACGTACTACACCCCGGACAACGCGGTGCTCACGGTGGCCGGTGATTTCGACCGGGCCGAGACGATGCGGCTGATCGAGTCGTACTATGGTGGCATTCCCCGGGGGACGGCCCGCCCGCCGCTGCGGGACATGACCTTGCCCCCCACCTTCGGCACTACGCGTCGCGAGGTGGTCCCCGATGCCGTGGCGTTGCCGCGGCTGTTCGTGGCGTGTCGGACTCCCGTCTTCGGCACCGACGGGTACTACGCGGCGTCGCTGGCGTCGGCCGTACTGGGGCTCCGGACGGGGTGCCGACTGGAACAGTCGTTGGTGCGTCGTCAGCGGATCGCGTCGCAGGCCGGGGCGTTCACGTACGATCTCGCCAAGGGGAGCGACCTGTTGATCGTGGATGCCACGGCGCATCCGGACGTGACGCCGGAGGAGCT
Organism: Gemmatimonadota bacterium; assembly: GCA_947475795.1. The sequence continues at coordinate 696 of CANJOX010000209.1, read as the reverse complement.
CGAGCGCGCGGTGCTGGCCGAACTCGATGCCATCCACGTGAACGGGGTGACCGACATGGAAGTCACCCGGGCGCGCGCGCTCATCGAAACGAGCTTTGTGACGAGCATGCAGTCGGCCGCTGAACGGGCCGACCAGCTGTCGCGGTTTGCCACGTATTTCGGCGATCCGACGCTCATCAATGAGCAGGTGGCGCGCTATGCCGCCACGAGCACCGCCGATGTGTCGGCGCTCGCGCGCGAGCGTCTCGGTCCCGACAACCGGGCGTTGCTGCTGTACGTGCCGGCCGATGCGCCGGCGCCGGCGGAGGTGGTCGCGTGACTGATTCACCATCCACCGCTCCCATGACCGAGACTCCTCCCGCGCCGCCGCGTCCTGCCGCCGGCACGCCGAGCGACTACCGGTTCCCGCACTTCGTGACGCGCATTCTGGCGAACGGTCTGCGCGTGATTGTGGCCCCCGTGCCGGCCTATCCGGTGGTGACCACCCTGGCCGTGGTCGAGGCGGGTGCGACGCGTGATCCGCGCGATTACGAAGGGTTGGCGCAGCTCACCACGCGGGCGTTGGCAGAAGGGACGCGCGACATGAACGCGCTCGAGCTGACGTCGCGTCTCGAGATGCTGGGCACGACGCTCGACACCGGCGCCGACTGGGACTCGGCGATCGTGCAGATCACGGCGTTGTCCAGCCGGATCGAC
>CANJOX010000208.1 GCA_947475795.1 Gemmatimonadota bacterium | reverse complement strand
GATCTCGTGGCGGCCAAGCAGTCGCTGCATCAGGCCATCCGCGAAATCGACAGCACCGCGCGCGAGCTGTTTCTGGCCACGTTCTCGCAGGTCCGCGAGAACTTCCGGCAGATCTTCCTGCGCATGTTCGGCGGTGGCGAATGCGATCTGCGACTCGAGAACCCCGATGCGCCGCTCGACTGTGACATCGAGGTGCACGCCTCGCCGCGCGGTAAGAAGACGCAGCGCATCCACCTGCTCTCCAGCGGTGAACGGGCGCTCGTGGCCTTGTCGCTCCTGTTCGGCATCTTCCTCACCAAGCCGAGCCCCTTCTGTCTCATGGACGAAGTGGACGCGCCGCTCGACGACCAGAACATCGGGCGTTTCGTGAAAATGCTGAACGACTTCAAGTCACGGACGCAGTTCATCGTGATCACGCACAACCCGCGCACGACGTCGGAGGCAGCGGACGCCGTGTACGGCGTGACGATGCAGGAACCCGGCGTGTCGTCCATCGTGAGCGTGCGCCTGCGCGGCGGTCAGCAGGTGGACGAAACCGTGATCCCGGACGACGCGATCGCGGGGGCGATCAATAACGACGCGGAGACAGACGAGGCGATGGACGACACGGCCGGCGATACGGCCGCCGACGAGGATATCGCGCCGGAACCGTCACCGGCGTGAGCCGCGGTACGCGGCGGCGGCAGTGGGGGGCCGCCGTCCTGGTGATTGGCGGGGCGCTGCTGCCGCTGCCCCGGTCGCTGCCGGGGCAGACCGTCGTGGTGGACGGCCCCACGGCGGCGGTGCTCCCGACGCTGACCCCGTCGCTCACCGTGCGTACCGCCGGCTTCGGCAACGCACGGCCGTTGCGCGTCCGGGTCCAGATCGCCACCGCGGGCGATTTCGCGACGACGGCGCTGGTACTCGATTCGTCGTTCACGACCACCGATACCACGGTCGCCGTGCAAATCACACGCGTCCTGCCGAGTGAGGCCACGGTGTACTGGCGCGCCAGTGTTCAGGGGGCCACCGGGGGCATCGCCGAGTCGCCGGTGGTGGGGCCCCGCACCGTGCCGGCGTGGCTCACCCTCGTGTCACCGAACTCCCCCACCGGCAACATCCTGGATGTGCGCCGCCCGCTCTTGGTGTGGCGTAGTGCCCGCGTGACCCCGGCGGCAGGGGCGTGGAGCTACACCATGGAGATCACGAGCAGCGGCCGCCCGGAACAGGCCGCGGCGGGGATCACGGATACGACCTTCCGCCCCCCCACCGAACTGCAGGCCAACACCTCGTACCGCTGGAGCATCCGGGCCGCGTTACCTGGCGGCGATGCCATCCGGGTGGCCAGCGCAGGCACCTTTGTCATTGTCGACCCACCGCTGCCGACCACGACGCTGCTGTACCAGAATTTCCCGAACCCGTTTCCGTCAGCCTCGTCGTTCAATACCTGCTTCTGGTTCGATGTGGGAGAGCCCGGCGGCGCCGTGTCGCTCGACGTGCTCGACCTGCGCGGCAATCTGGTGCGCACGATCATCCCGGCGGCTGACGGCGTGCAGTCGTTCGCGGCGGGGCGCTATGGACGTGGTGCCCCGGGGGCGGGGAGCAATTGCGACAACCGGTTCGTGTGGGATGGCACCGCCGCCGACGGACGCCCCGTGGCCCCCGGCGTGTATCTGGCCCGCTTTCGCAGTGGCGCCGGGGCCACGACGGTCCGCCGCATCCTGTACCGTGGCCGCTGACGTGGCCGCTCACGCCAGCATACCGTGAAGCTCACGACGATCGGGACCGGCACGGCGGCGCCCCACCCCACGCGGGTGAGCGCAGCCCATCTGGTGGAATCGGGCACCGTGCGCCTGCTGCTCGACTGCGGCAGCGGCGCCGTGCACCGGATGGCGGCGCTCGGCGTCTCGTGGCCGTCGATCACCCATGTGGCGATCAGCCACTTTCACGCCGATCACATCGCCGACCTGCCCCTACTCATCATGGGGTGGCGCTGGGGACAGTTGCCACCGCGCAGCGAGCCGGTCACGCTGATCGGCCCCCCGGGCACCGGCGCCTTGATCGAACGCATGGCCGGCGTGTACGGCGGGTGGATGCTCGCGCCGGGATTCCCGCTCACGGTCCGCGACCTCCTCCCCGACGAAGTCCTGCGGCTCGGGGCGTCGGTGACGCTGAGCGCGCATCCGGTACCACATACCGCGGAAAGCGTAGCATATTCCGTGCGTGACGAGGAGCGCCGTCTCGTGTACACCGGGGATACCGGTGTAAGCGAGGCGCTCGGGGCGTGGTCGGCCGGATGCGACCTGCTGCTGGCCGAGTGTTCGCTCCCCGACACCATGGCCATTCGTGAGCACCTCACGCCGCGACAGGCCGGGCAGCTGGCCGCGCACGCGGCCGCGCAACGGCTCGTGTTGACGCACTTCTATCCGCCCGTGGAAACCGTGAACATTCGCGGCGACGTGGCGGAGTACTACACTGGCCCGACGGTCCTCGCGACTGACGGCTGGTCCATCGAATTCTGAGGACGTGCCATGCTGGTCGTGATGCAGCCCAATGCGAGCGCCGCCGACATCGAGAAGGTCTGCGACGAAATCGTGCGGCAGGGCTTCAAACCCCTTCCTCTGCCGGGCGCGGTGCGCACGGCGATCGGTCTGCTGGGCGATGACGCACAGGTGGACTGGTCGTACATCGAGGGGATGCAGGGCGTCGCCAACGTCCTCATCGTCCAGAAGCCGTACCGGCAGGCGTCGCGCGAATGGAAGACGGAAAACACCATCGTCGAGATCGCACCGGGTGTGCGCGTAGGCGGCAGCGATGTCGTGGTGTTCGCCGGTCCGTGCTCGGTGGAAAGCGAGGCGCAGATTCTCGCGTCGGCGCACGCCGTGCGGAGCGCCGGTGCGCACGCGTTGCGCGGCGGTGCCTTCAAGCCGCGGTCGTCGCCGTATGCCTTCCAGGGACTTGGCCTCGAGGGGCTCAAGCTGCTCGCGCTCGCGCGCAACGAAACGGGGCTCGCCATCGTGACGGAAGCGATGGACGAACGCGGCGCCGATCTGGTGGCCGAGTATGCCGACTGCATCCAGATCGGCGCGCGGAACATGCAGAACTATTCGCTGCTGCGTCACGTCGGAAAACTCGGCAAGCCGGTGCTGCTCAAGCGCGGCATGGCGGCCACCATCAACGACCTGCTGCTCAGCGCCGAGTACGTGCTCGCGGAAGGCAACCCGAACGTGATTCTATGCGAGCGCGGCGTCCGGACGTTCGACAGCGCCACGCGGAATCTGTTCGACCTCACGGCGATTCCCGTGGTGCACAAGCTCTCGCACCTGCCCATCATGGCCGATCCGAGCCATGGTACGGGACTGCGCGACAAGGTCACGCCGATGGCCCGCGCCGCAGTGGCGGCCGGCGCCGACGGGATTCTGGTGGAAATGCACCCGACCCCCGATCAGGCACTCTCCGACGGGGCACAGTCGCTGTATCCGGAGCAGTTCACCGAACTCGTCCGGCAACTGCGCCTCATCGCCGGCGCGATCGACCGCCAGCTCGCCCCAACGGCCGCCTCCTGATGGGCGGTCGCACGGGGGGGCCGTCGCATCGCGCCGTCAGGCACCTCCGCCGCCACCGCGTGTAGTCACTTCCATGACGAACCCCTCTCGCCTGTCTGCGTCGGCGCATTTCGCGTCGGGGCGTGTCGCGGCCACCCTGACCGCGGCGGCACTCTCGGTGCTCACGCCCGTCTGGATGTCACTCGCCGCGCAAACGGTGGCCGACGCCGAGGCGGCCTACGCGCGCGTCACGAAGTCGTGGTCGTCCACGACCACGCTACGGGCCGACTTCGATCAGACCATCACCAACCCGATCCTGGGACGTACGGTCGCATCGCGTGGCCTGTTCATGCAGCAACGCCCCAATCGCGTGTCGATCCGGTTCACCGAGCCGGCGGGCGACCGCATTGTGGGTGACGGCAAGCACCTCTGGGTGTACCTCCCCAGCAGCTCCCCCGGTCAGGTCTTGAAGCTCCCCGCCGATGCCGACGGTGCGATCGTCGCCGATCTGCTGGGCCAGCTCCTCGACACCCCGCGTCGTGCCTTCACGATCACCGGCGGTGAACAGGCCCCGATCGACGGCCGCGCCACCCGTCGCGTACAGCTGGTGCCGAAAAGCGCGGGGACGGTGCCGTTCAGCAAGGCGGTGCTTTGGATTGACGACCGCGAGCCGCGTCCCGTGCGCGTGCAGGTGCTCGACAGCCAAGGCGTCGATCGCACCATTACGCTCACCAGCTGGGCGCCCGACGCCAACCTGCCGAAGGACGCCTTCGCGTTCATCACGCCCAAAGGCGTGAAGGTCTCCACGAAACTCCCCGGCAGCCGCTAGTCAGGGCGGCGAGTCAGGGCAGCGAGTCAGCGCACCGCGGCGGGGACATCCACGGCCGGCTTGCCGAGTGTCGTGAACACATCGCGCGGCCGGCGGGCGTTCTGCAGCAGCACGAGGGCGCGCTGCAGGACATCGTCGTCCTGCGTGCGGCGCAGGAAGTCGGCATCGGCCCCGAAAGCCACCCGCGTCATCTCGTAGCCCAGCGAGCGCGCGATCCACGGCGACGCACTGTCGAACACCGCGCGCGGGGGCGCCACCCGGCGGCGCACGAGATTCAGGTAGAGCGCGTCCAGGATCTCCGGCGTCACGGCGTCTGCGGGGCCGGTCATGCGTCGCTTTTGCTGCTCCGCCTGCTGGGCCAGCGCGTCGCGATACGCGCCGGCGTTCTTGCCCATCGCCCGCGCGAGTGCCTGCACCGGTGCCGGGGCCGTCGTGTCGCCGACGATCAGGTCGGGCGTGATGCCACCGCCGCCGAAGACGGTCCGGCCGGCATCGGTGCGAAAGCGCGGACGGATCGTGTCCGGCAGCGTCACCGCCACGCTGTCCTCCGGGTCGACCTCGTCGTCGAGATCGCGCGGCGCGGGCCGGTTAATGCTGCGCCCCACCGGCGTGTACCAGCGCGCCGTGGTGAGCCGCAGTGCCCCGCCTGACGTCAGCGGATACACATGCTGCGCGCTGCCCTTGCCGAACGACGTCACGCCCAGCACGATCGCGCGGTCGTGATCCTGCAGGGCTCCCGCGACGATTTCCGACGCACTCGCGCTCGCCCGGTCCACCAGCACCGCGAGCGGCAGCGTGGGCCAGCGTTGCGGCTGGCTATCGGTGAACACCTCCGGCTGTGAGCCTGGGCGCGACCGGAGCTGCACGATACTCTGTCCCTGATCAAGGAAGAGCTCAGCCACCGCCACTCCCTGCTCCAGCAGCCCGCCGGGGTTGCCGCGCAGATCCATGACCAGAGAGCGCGCGCCGAGCTTGACCACGGAGTCGATCGCGGCACTGAGTTCGGCGGCGGTTTGCGCGCTGAACACGTTCACGTCCACGTAGCCCACGCCGTTCTGCAGCAGTTGCACACGCTGGACGGCACGCAGATGCACCTTGTCGCGCACAAGCGTGAACGTGACCCGCTGTCCCCCGCGGTCCACGGTGAACGTGACACTGGATCCCGGCGGACCACGCATCGCCTTCGACGTTTCTTCGCGCTGCCAGCCGCGCGTGGACTCCGACCCCACGAGCACGAGGCGATCGCCGACCATCACCCCCGCGCGCTCCGACGGTCCGCCGACGATCGGCTCGATGACCACGGGCCAGCCATCTCGGATATCCACCTGCAGCCCGACGCCCGCATACGTGCCGCTGATCTGCTCATTCAGGCGACGTAGGCGGTCCTCGGCCAGATACGACGTGTACGGATCCTTGAGTTCGCGCAGCAACCCCGACACGGCCTTCTCGTAGATCACACTGCCGTCGAGCGAATCCACGTATTTCTGCGCGACGGTGGCGACGACCTGATCGAACAGACGGGCACCGCCCAACGGCGCGCGCGTTTCGCGCGTCCCCGATGTGAGATCGCGTCCGGCCCACCAGCCGCCGAGCGAGAGGAGCGCGACGAACACCGCGGCCACGATGATCGCCCGCGGGCGGCCGCGCGCTCGGCGCAGCGTATCCGGGAGCGGTTCAACCATGGG
>CANJOX010000207.1 GCA_947475795.1 Gemmatimonadota bacterium | reverse complement strand
TCGGGGCGTGCGTCCCCTGCCGCCCTGACGGCCCGTCGTCCCCGGGCGTAGCTTCGGCGGCATGACTGCACCGTCTTCTGCCTCGCCTGCCACTCCCGCGTCCGCCGCCGGTCTCATGGGCTGGTGGCACAGCGCGCCGCCGCAGCCCCGCCGCGCCCTCATTGCCGCCTCCATGGGGTGGGCGCTCGACGCCTTCGACGTGATGCTCTTCTCGCTCACGCTGTCGGCGGTGATCGCCGAGTTGGGGCTCACGAAGGTGCAGGCGGGGGCACTGGGGTCGATTACGCTGCTGGGGGGCGCGGTCGGCGGTCTCTTCTTCGGGTTGGTGGCCGACCGGTACGGCCGCACGAAGTCGATGATCGCCAGTGTGCTGCTGTACTCCGTGTTCACAGCCGCCTGCGGCCTCTCGAACACCTTCTGGCAATTCGCCTGCTTCCGCGCCCTGCTGGGGCTCGGCATGGGTGGTGAATGGGCCAGCGGCGCGGCGCTGGTGTCGGAGAGCTGGCCGGCGGCATCGCGCGGCCGCGCACTGGCGTTCATGCAGAGCGCGTGGGCGATCGGCTTCGCGGCCGCAGCGACGGTGGTGGGGTTCGTGCTGCCGGCCTACGGGTGGCGCGCGGTGTTCTTCATCGGCATCCTGCCGGCGTTCTTTACGCTGTGGGTGCGCCGCCGCGTGGAAGAACCCGACGCGTGGAAGGCGCTCAACCAGGCGCGCCTCGACGCCGCGCGCTCGGGAACCGCCAAACTCCCCAACGCGCCGCGCGCGCAGTCGGTGTTCGACATCTTCCGCGGCACGATGCTCAAGCGCACGGCCGCGGTGACGTTCATGAACGCCTGCACGCTGTTCGGCTGGTGGGGCATGAACGGCTGGATCCCGGCGTATCTGTCGCTTCCCACGGCGCAGGGTGGGATCGGCCTCAGCACCGCCACGATGTCGCGGCTGGTGGTGTTCATGCAGCTGGGGATGTGGCTGGGCTACGTGTCGTTCGGCTACATCACCGACGTGATGAGCCGCAAGAAGGTGTACGTGGTGTACCTGCTGGGCGCGAGCTTGTTGCTGCCGCTGTACGGCTCGTTGTCGAACCCCATGCTGCTGCTGTTGCTCGGCCCCTTCGTGGCGTTCTTCGGCACGGGGTTCTACAGCGGATTCGGTGCGGTGACAGCCGAGATGTATCCCACGTCGATCCGCGCGTCGGCGCAGGGTTTCACGTACAACATTGGCCGCATCGCGAGCGCCACGGCGCCGTTCACGGTGGGGTCGCTGGCCACGTCACGCGGATTTCAGACGGCGTTCGCGGTGGCGGGCGCCGCGTACCTGCTGGCGGCGATCACGTGGTCAGTGATTCCGAATACGCAGGGGAAATCCCTCGACTGACGGCGGGGATGGTCTGGGTGAGGCGCGATGTGGCAGATTTTCGCGGATTCAGTGCGCAGTGAACTGGCGTCAGAATTCTGATCGGTATAGTGGTCGGAATTCAGCAGGAGCAGTGCACAGTGCCGAGCGGGTGTCGTGGAGCTGACGACTCTTGAGGTCGCCGTCGCCACAACGCATCCCCGCCGCCGCGCACGCAGTCAGGAAATTCTCGATACCGAGCACTGTAGCTGCTCGACTCTGACCACTATACCCAGTCTGACGCCTGTCGCCCGAACACTGAGTACTGAGCAGTTTGCCGCGTCAGCTCGCAAACACCGCCCGCAGCCGCTCCACCGCCCACGCCAGATCCTCCCGACTCACCACCAGCGGCGGCGACAGTCGGATCACCGTGTCGTGCGTTTCCTTGCACAGCATGCCGCGGGTTTTCAGCGCCTCGCAATACGGTCGCGCCTGCTCGTGCAGTTCGATGGCAATCATCAGCCCGCGTCCGCGTACCGCCTTGATGACGGGATGACGCAGCGCGCGCAGCTGTTCGAGGAGCCACGCCCCCTGGTCGGCGGAGCGCGCCACGAGCTCCTCCTCCTGCAGCACACGTAAGGCCGTGCGGGCCACGGCGCAGCCGAGTGGGTTGCCGCCGAAGGTGCTGCCGTGTGAGCCGGGGCCGAACACGCCCAGCACCTCGCGGCGCGAGACCACCGCCGACACCGGGTAGAAGCCGCCCGCCAGCGCCTTGCCAAGTATGTACATGTCGGGGGTCACGCCCTCGTGATCACAGGCGAACAGGGCGCCGGTGCGACCGAGCCCGGTCTGAATTTCGTCGGCGATGAGCAGCACGCGGTTCTCCGTGCACAGCGCCGAGAGCTCGCGCAGAAATCCGTCGGGCGGCAGGAGTACGCCGGCCTCGCACTGAATCGGCTCCATCAGCACCGCGCAGCTGTGCGCCGTCATCGCCGCGCGCACCGCCTCGATATCGCCGAAGGGCACCAGCACAAAGCCCGGGGCGAACGGGCCGAAGTCGGCCTTGTACGCCGGCTCCGACGAGAACCCCACGATCGTCGTGGTGCGGCCATGGAAGTTGTTCTCGAAGGCGATGATCGTGGCCTGGCCGTCAGGGATGCCCTTCGTGCGATAGCCCCACCGTCGCGCGGCCTTGATGGCCGTTTCCACCGCTTCGGCACCGGTGTTCATGGGGAGCACCATCTCCATGCCGCACAGCTGCGCGAGCTCCTCGCAGAACGGGCCCAGCTGGTCGTTGCGGAAGGCGCGCGAGGTGAGGGTCACGCGCGACGCCTGCTGCACGAGTGTGGCCAAAATGCGCGGATGGCAGTGCCCCTGGTTCACCGCCGAGTAGGAGCTGAGGCAATCGAGGTAGCGCTTGCCCTCCACATCGGTCACCCACGCGCCTTCGGCGCGCTCGATCACCAGATCGAGCGGGTGATAGTTGTGCGCGCCCCACGTGTCTTCGCGGGCGATCAGGTCGTCGGTGGCGGTCATCGTGGTGGGCGTCATGCGTTCCTCCGGCCGCGAGGCGGTCGCTCAGAGAATGCGTCGGCCGAACGCACTCGCGATCAGCTCGGCGCACAGTTCGGCGGTTTGGTTCTGCCGGTCCAGAATCGGATTGATCTCCACGAGGTCCATCGCCACCATCGCGCCCGAGTCGCTGATGATTTCCATGGCGAGGTGCGCCTCGCGCAGCGTCGCGCCGCCCCGCACCGGCGTGCCCACGCCGGGAGCCTCGGCGGGATCGATCCAGTCGGCGTCGCAGGACACGTGCACGCCGCCCGTGCCGGTGGCGGCGATCTGCACGGCGTCGTCCATCACGGCGCGCAGCCCGCGCTCGTCGATGTCGCGCATGGTGAAGGCGTGCAGGCCGAGCTCACGGATCATCGCCTGTTCGGCCGCATCAACGTCGCGCAGTCCCACGTACACGAGGTGTTCCGGACGCACCGCCGGGGTGGCGGTGGAGAGTTGCCGCAGGCGCCGGTGCCCGAAGCCAAGCAGGTGGGCGACCGGCATGCCGTGCACGTTGCCGCTGCGGCTCGATTGCGGCGTGTTGAGGTCCGCGTGCGCGTCGAGCCAGATCAGTCCCGTGCGTTGGCCGCGCTCGGCGAGCGCCGTGGCAGTGCCGGCCACGGAGCCGACAGCCAGCGAATGGTCGCCGCCCAGCACGAGCGGGCGGAACCCGGCGCGCACGGCGTCGGCGGTGCGGTGGGCGATATCGGCGCACACCGCGGTGATGGCCTCGAGGAGCACCCGCGGATCCTGGGCGAGTGAGGAGCGATCCGGTACGGGCACATTGCCGGCGTCGTGCACCGTGAGCCCGAGCTGTTCGAGGTGGTCGGCGAGGTTGGATAGCCGCATGGCCGACGGGCCCATATCGACGCCGCGACGGCTGGCGCCAAGGTCCATCGGCACGCCGATGAACTGGACCGTGCCGGTCCACCGCACCGTGGCACGGCGGGGAAAGGAGGCGATGGTCTGGTACATGACCGGAAGCTGCGGCGCTCCGGTGTTAGCAACAAGTTCAATGAATGACCAGAAACGTCACTAAAAATGACGAAATGCGGGCTATATTTAGCAATATGCTCAAATCACTCGACGCGCAGGATCTGCGGCTGATCGGGCTGCTCCGGGAGAACGCCCGGATGTCGGTGGCGCAGCTGGCCAAGCAGCTGGGGGTGTCGCGGGGCACGGTGCAGAACCGGATCGACCGGCTGGTCGCCGACAACGTGCTGCTGGGGTTCACGGTGCGGACTACCCCGGAAGCGGCGGCGCATCGCGTGCGGGCGATCATGTCGATCGCGGTGGAAGGCGACCGGATCGAGGGGGATCGCTCCGATGCGATCCTGCGCACGCTGCGGGGCTACCCCGAGGTGCAGGCGTTGTACACGACCAACGGTCGCTGGGATATCGTGGCCGAAATCGGCACCGACAGTCTCGAGACATTCGACGCCGTCCTGCGTCGCATTCGGGGCATCAAAGGCGTGGCCAATTCGGAAACCAGCCTCCTGCTGTCGACGCAAAAGCTTTGACCTCGAGCCTCGCGTCGACAGCAGGAGCAGACCAGCACGCGGCGCTTACTTCACGCCGAGGTTCTTCTTGAGGAAGGCGATCGTCTTGGGCCAGCCGTCCTTGGTGGCGGCGAGATTGGCGGCTTCTTCGGCCTCGTCTCGCGTGGCCTTGGGGTCATCCTGCGCGCGCAGGAAGCCGTGCGTGGCGCCTTCGTAGTTCGTGCCCGCGTAGTCCTTCTTCATCGCCTTCATGATGGAGTCGAGGGCCGGCATGGCGGCGGCGATGCGCGCGTCCTTGGAGCCGTTCAGCAGCATGACGGGCTTGGCGATCTTGGCAATCGAATCGGTGTTGATGCTGGCCGGCACGGCGGCGGTGGTCGCCGTGGCTGGCGTGCCGCCGGTGGTGTACGGCAGGCCGTAGAACGCCACGCCGCCCGAGAAGCCCTTGAGGCCACCGTTCACGGCGTGCATGAACACCGTCTGTCCGCCCCAGCAGTAGCCGATCACGGCGTACTTCTGCTGCGCGCTGGGGAGCATCATCGCGTAGTTCGCGGCGGCGCTGATGGCACGATTGCGGTCGGCCGCGTTCACACCGGCGATCAGCTTGCGCGCGGAGTCCGCGGGGAGCTCCACGCTGCTCGGACCACCGCGCACCTTCGACAGAAAGTCGGGGGCGATGGCGATGAAGCCGTCGGCGGCCACCTGGTCGGCCACGCCGCGCACCCAGGTGGAGAGGCCGAAGATCTCGTGCACGACCACCACGACGGGCGCCTTCGCGCGGCTGTTCGGGCTGGCGGGATAAACCACCCACGCCATGATCGAGTCGGCGGAGCCGGCGTCCCACGCGATCTTCACCCATTCCGCGTGGCGCGGGCTGGCCTTGAGTCGGGCCGGGGCGGTGTTGTTGCTGGCCGGGAGACCCGCGATCCCCTGCTGCGCGCCGGACGCGCGCCTGGCGGGCATGGAGAGGTCGGCGGCGTTCATGTGCGCCATGTGGTCATCAGCCATGGCCGACGAGCCGAGCGCACCGGCGGTGCCGGGCGATGAGCGCTGCAGCGTGCAGCCGGCGACGATCGCGGCGGCAGGCAGCGCCACGGCGAGCAGGGAGAAACGGCGGGGCATCGTGGTATCCTGGCAAAGGTGGGAACGACACTCGAGAATCTCGGCGCCGCGAGAGCGCCGCGCCAGCCGCCGCCGCGACGGCGCATCGAGGCGGCGCTGCTGTCCCGCGACCGCCAGGGACTGGTCTAAGTCTCGCGACTCAACGAGTTTACCGGGATGCTCTGTACTCTGGGCATTCCGAAACTCACGCCTCCATAAACCAACCCCGGACACCCCGTGCTCGAGCAGTACGCTCTCGTCCTAGCCCTCGTGTGCTCGGCCATTGCCATCGCCTACGGCATCCTCTCGGCCCGCTGGATCGTCTCGCTCCCCGCCGGTAATGCGCGCATGCAGGAGATTGCTGGTGCCATCCAGGAAGGCGCCGACGCCTACCTCAAGCGCCAGTACACCACCATCGCCATCGTCGGTGTGGTGCTCTTCCTCGCCGTCGGCGTCGGTCTCGGCAGCTGGGTGACCGCCGTCGGCTTCGCGATCGGTGCGGTGCTGTCCGGACTGGCCGGCTTTATCGGCATGTTCGTGTCGGTGCGGGCCAACTCGCGCACCGCGCAGGCGGCG